>JAZDFJ010000117.1:0-10430 GCA_043807995.1 Candidatus Woesearchaeota archaeon | reverse complement strand
AAGCCGCAGAGCTTTTTCTTTCCAGGAGCATACGGAATAGTCGCAAAGAACTCTACCTGCTCTTCAGGTTTTTTAAGATTAAGGTCTTTCAATGCAACAACCAGATCTACTGACTGCTTGAATTTCTTTTTAGAATTCTTTTTTAATTCCTGCAGTGATTTTAATACAGAGCCTTTATCCATTGAAATTCCCTCCTACATAAAGTAGTATTTACGGGTTAAATCTGGGAATCCGCAGGGATTTATAAAGGTTACTGTTGGGCGGGCTCTGTCCGTTGCCTGAGCTTTTGGCATATTGTGCTGTAATGAATCAGCACTCTGTCGCCAACACGCAGCCTGGCTCCCGGATAAGCCTGAAGTATCGCTCTTTTCACAGGCACTCCTTCCTCTCCTTTGCGCTGGTACTCGACAATATAGGATCCTCTGCCTTTTTGGGCGATTATTGCCTCCAGAATCTTGCACTGCTCTGCCTCGACACACTTGTTATGCCCTCCTTTTTCCCAATATTCTCTAAGAACGTCTATGCTCCACTCATCTTCACAAAGCTCTTGTGCAATGGTTTTTAGTCTCAAGAATGCGTTCGGAAATATTCTCTCAAGCTCTTCCCGCGTCAGCTGTTCGTTTTCCCTCTGCGTTCTCTGAAAGCATCTTTTCAGGTGTTCATATTCCTCGCCTAATTGTCCTGGGCGGCACGCCTCATACGCAGGAAATGCGAATCTTAAAAAGTATTGTTCAGGAGTAATTCTTCTCATTGGTGTATGTTTTGTCATTGATGTTTGCTTTATTTTTGTTTTCATAGTTTTTTAGCAAAAGCTATTGCTTTTCTTGCTTTTTCTTCAGGGATTATCTCGACAACAAATCCACCGCTTACAAGCACATAATCGCCTTTTTTGCTGTTTATCAGAGAGTTATCTGCCTCTCTCTTTTCAGTCTCATAATCGACTGTTGCTTTTTTTCCTTTCAATTCAATTACTTTGCCTGGAATTGCAAGACACATAGCTCTGCCTCTTTTTTCAATAGAGTATTGTTGTATAATCAAAAGTATGGGCCCGGAGGGACTCGAACCCCCGGCATTCGCCACGTGAAAGCGACATCATAGCCACTAGACCACGGGCCCAACCTTTTTGATGGCTCCGCCATAATAAGCCTGGCATATCCGGCCAGGAACTGCCTGAAGCGTTTCCAACATTTCAGGTTAATACCTTAAATTAATATTTTTTGCAAAGCATTGCAAAATGGGCCTGCCCGGACTCATGCTCAAAAACAAAAAGTTTTTGGCACCGCTAACGCGGAACTACGTTCTCGCCCGCGCAAAACATTACAAAATGGGCCTGCCCGGACTCGTGCTCAAAAACAAAAAGTTTTTGGCACCGCTAACGCGGAACTACGTTCTCGCCCGCGCAAAACATTACAAAATGGGCCTGCCCGGACTCGAACCGGGGACCTACACCGTGTAAGGGTGTTGTCATAGCCACTAGACTACAAGCCCGCTCTTTTGTTTAGTAAAAAGGGCTGGCTTTTAAAGGTTTTCCAGGATAATGCTTTGCCAGGCAAAAACATCTGTTCCCTTAAACAGAATTGATACAGTTAAATTTTAATACTGCCTGTTATGCATTGGTGAAAAATAGTAAAAAACAAGGAAAAAACAGATAAAATAGCATAATATTTATATACTAATATACATGTTTAGCACCATGCAGTCTCAAATAAGCTTTCAAAAGAGGAACCCGAACGAGCACATATTCGAGCTTATCTTCAAAGAAGATGAGATCACCTGGCAGTCGATAATCTATGATCTCATAGCCAAAGAAGAGATGAATCCGTGGAACGTTGATATCTCGCTTCTCTCCCAGAAATTTCTTGAAATGCTGAAAAAGCTCAAAGAGCTTGATTTTAGGATATCTGGAAAAATGGTGCTTGCCTCTGCGCTTCTTTTAAAGATAAAATCAAAAAGGCTTGTTTCAGAAGACATTGCCGCATTTGACAGCCTGATGGAAAGCGTCGACGAATATGACCTTCTCGATGAGCTGGGAAGCCTTGAAGAAAGCGCATATGACGAGGTGTCAAAAGCTCTCGACGAGCCATTGCTCTACCCAAGAATCCCCCAGCCAAGGAAAAGAAAGGTTTCTGTTTATGACCTGGTAAACGCATTGGAAAAAGCCCTTGAAGTGGAAAACAGGAGAAAGCACTTTATCAGGCCTGCAGAGACAATCATCAGGGCGCCTGTTAAAACCAAAGACATGTCCCTTATCCTCGATGAGGTTTACGGCAGGATAGTCGCACACTTCAGCAGAAACAGCACCAAGCTGACGTTCCTCGACATAATACCCTCCGAGTCAAAACACGACAAAGTGCTGACTTTTATACCGCTGCTGCATCTTGAGAATTCAAGAAGAATAGATCTTTTGCAGGAGCAGCATTTCGGGGAAATAGTTATTGAGCTCGCAAAAAAAGAATGCATTTGATTCTTTGAAAAGTCTGCTTTTGCAGAATCTTTGTCCCTAATCTCGCTTTGCTCGGGTTAACAGCTTAAAAACTCTAGCTTCTTGGTTTTGATGGCTCTACTTCCCCGAAGGGGGCGACCCCCATAACGAGCATGATAGTAAACATCGAAAAGTTTTTACTTGAGGCTGTTAACCTGCATACGGGACAAAGCTTTTGCTGTCGAGAGGACTCGAATCAGGCAATCTCATTTTCTCTGGCCAGCAGCTTATTGTTTGCAAGCCATTCATCAACATCCTCGGGTCTGCTGAGAAAATTCTCTCTCTGAATTTCGTCTATCACAAAATACACGTTTTTCTCTACAACATTGAATTTCGTGTCAAGCACTTCAAGAAATTCTTCCATCTCTTTCACATGCGAAAATATTACCTCGACCATAAAGTCATAGCCGTTGTTTATCCTGTAGACTGAATTCACGTTCTGATGCCTGACAAGAAAACTCTTTGCATTTTCACGGCACTCCTTTCCCAATTTCAGTATGACTTTTGCTCTGCAATTATAGCCCATCTTTTCAAAGTCTATTATTGTAGTGTATTTTTTTATAAGATTCCCGCGCTGTGATTTCAGCCTGTCAAAAAGAGTTGAAACAGGAATGTTTGTCTTTTTGCTTATCTTTGTAAGGCTTGCTCTTGAGTTTTCCCTTAAATGGGCCAAAAATATAAGATCTTTCTTTTTTAGCATTTTTTACACCTCTTTCGGATTTTGATATTCAAAACCGGAAACTAAACTTAATTTACGTAAAAAGAAATATAATTTTTTTCTATAAGATATATATAGTACCTTATAATTATATAATAACCGCAAAATTTATATATTTAGGTTGTTTCAATAGCATCATGAAACGTCATCTTATACAGCTTGCAAAAAAAACACTTGTTGTGTCGCTACCAACCAAGTGGGTCCAGAAATACAATCTAAAAAAAGGCGATGAAGTAGAGATGGAAGAAAGAGACAGCTCCATCATGATAGCAACACAAAACATGCTTCTGGATTCACAGAAGAAAAGAGTTGACATCACAGGCGCAGCATCAATGGCCAGAAGAATCCTTGCAGGGCTCTACAAGGCAGGATACGACGAAATGGAGGTTGTGTTCGGAAGCACAGAAGAGCTTGAAGAGGTCTACGAAGTTGTGAGAGCAGGCTTTCTCGGGTTTGAGATAACCAGCCAGGGAAAAAATACTCTGACAATAAAACAGGTTTCAAAGCCTGAAGAAAACGAATTCGAGAATATTTTGAGAAGAATATTTCTCATAATAAAAACAGCAAGCCAAGATATGGCACAGGCTGTAATGCAGAACGACAAAAACTGGCTGCAGCAGATAGCCATGAGAGATAGAGACATCAATAAACTCGCAGATTATTGCAGGCGGATGCTAAACAAAAAAGCAAGCATAGAAGGATACAGGATAGCGCCGCTCTACAACATCATAGAACAGCTTGAGAAAATAGGCGACAAATACAAAAGTATTGCATTAGAAGTGGTTGAAAAAAACTTAAAGCCGACGAAAAGCACGCTAAACATTTTCAGCAAGGCAAATGATTATTTCAGCAGGTTTTACGAGTTGTTTTACAAGCTGGAAATCAAAAGGCTTGAAGAATTCAAAAAAGAATTCAAAACCAACAAAGAGCTGATTGCAAAAGAAACACTTGCAGCAAAGAAAGAGGATCTCTACATTCTTTTCAAGTTGAATGAGATAATGAGAGAAACATTCGAGCTGAATGGCCCATTGATTGTTGCAAAGATGTGAAGATTGGGTTATTCATTCAAGCAAAAAAGATAATTGTTGCTATTCAAAATACGCGTTTTCCAGCAAGTGCTCAACATTTCTTTCAAGATTCCTGCAAGCCGCACGCATAGAAACAAATCTGCCTCTCTCGCTAAGCGGAAGCTCCTGCCCGAGACAATCAATAAACTCCAGCGGCGCCTGATAGGCAAATCCCAGCCCTTTCCTGTGCCTAAGATATGCATGAAGAATTGGCTCACCATTATTCCTTGTTCTTCTGCAGTAATCCCTGCATGCATGGCCAAGCATTCTGACAGCCCTCCCGAGATATGTCGCTGACTTTGCCAGCCGAACATTCTGCTCATTCTGCGGATTGAAAAAGAAATCTGTCTGATGCTGCTCTGAAAAAGCAGCTACAAAAGCATCGGCAACACTCACTCTTAATTTGTCAACAGCAAGCTGCCTGTTTACAGTACAGTCAAAAACAGCGCTTTCAGAAAAGAAAGGACAGAGCTGAATCAGCCTGTATACATCATCTTTATCGCGCATAAGATTGTCAAAATCGAATTTGTGGTTTTCAATTTGCTTACCTCTGATATGCACAATATTGTTTTGGTTTCCACAATCAAGCAGGCAGATAGAGAAAGGAACAAGCTGCATAAGGCTTTGGATAAAAACAGCTGGCCCGAAAATGGCTGTTTTGTCTTTCTCTGCAACAGACATTCTCGAATATCTCTCAATCTCATTTAGGGAACGGGCAAAAGCGTTTGCTAGAAAAACAGGATCTCCCTGAAAAGGGTTATAAACCTCTAATTTCACTCCATCTATCAATTTTCCATCAAAATCCGTCTTAAAGCAGCTATCAAAGAGAACAATCTGCCTTGCAACAATATCCAGCAGTTGATGTGCCTTTTCAGGATGCCCTGCGATATATTCTGCCGGGTTTGGCCCGTCTGCTCTTTTCATAAGAACATAGGCGCAACCATTTCCAGGGAAAACTTCCAATGGTCTTGTTTCCCTGTAATAACCTCCTGCTTTGGCAAGATGCTCAAAAACAGCAAAGCTTATTCTTGCGTCGGTAAGGGATCTTGCATCAGCAAGGGATTTATCATCTACAAGAGATTTGAATGGCTTAAGGATAAATACTGTTCTTGCAACCATTGAAATTGCAATCCTTCTTTTCCTTGTATCTGCATCGACATTCATCAATATCACCTTTGCACATTTTCAGGCGTTAATTGATATTTTTCAATATCCTGAAATTTCTCTTACCTCTGCTCTTGAAACTCCGCCAACGTTTTTAAGAAGGTGCGCATAATTGCCTGTCTGCAATGCTTCAGGCGGCACAATCATGCTCCATGCTTCCACATACATCCTGTCTGCAATGCCTGTTTCTCCGAATGTATCAAGAACCATAGCTGAAAGTACAAGAGTATCAGGAAGCCTTCTTTGTTGCGCTAATTCCCCCAGTTTTAAAACCTCTCCAATCGCCTTTCGCCTTTGCCCGATTCCGTCAAGCACATATGCAAAATCTAATACGCCGACTGAATAAGGCTCTATGCCGCATTTTCCGCTTTCAAACGCGTGTACTTGACGCAAAAAACATCTTATTTCATGGGTTACACGATTCTGCTGTCCAGAGTTTGTCCTAGAAAGAACCTCTTCAATAGGCGATTCTCTATGCCTCAGTCCCTCTTTTAAAAACAAACAAGCAGAATCAGGCCTGTACCCTTCAAAATGCTTGCGCGCAGCGATAAGAGCACCCTCGCGTGTTGTAGGCGGGTTCGAAGTGACTGTTGCATTTTTTCCAGATGCTGATGAAGCTCTTACCTCATCCAAGAACAGCTTTGTTCTTTCTGGACTTGAGAAAAGAATGCCGCCTACAAAATCAAACCCCATCCTTAACATATAGAAGTGAAGCCAGAGAAGGTCAATAACAGCAAAAAGCCTGTATGCCTCATCAAAATTTCTTATGTGAGAATACTTTTCAACAAGACCCGGACTGTTCATCTGGCGGAAATATGTGATGACACCGGCAATCAATGACGGAATCACTTTATGATGCTCTTCAAGCCATTTTTCGGTTTTAAGAACAGCACCGCGTATACCATAGGGAACCTCTTCAATTCTCTTAGGTTTTTTCTTGCTGAAGATTTCATCAAAATCAAGCCCGACTCTTTGCAGATAACTCCTGGCCTTAATATCCATGCTAAAACAATATGCACAAGAAAATCCTGCAGACAGCGCCAACACAGCACACTGCTCAACCGAACGGTGATAAACTCTGTGGTGTATAGGGAAAACAAGCGCACTATACAAGAAACCCCTGATGCAGATTGCCTGAGTTAAATGATCTGTCTCCCACTGCACTAACCGCTGTCTTAATCCTTTAAAGCTTTCAGCTATACCGCTTATTTTATCGCCTAAATCCTGAACAGCACCAGCCAGACGCCTCACAATCCACCATCCCCCGAAGTCGTTGTTAGCATGATCAACGGATAATTATCAGCTCATAGCAAAACACTCTTTAAACAAACTTTTGGAAGAGTGCATAATAACAAAAAAAACAAGCCTGTTAAAATAATTAATTCTGTTTTAATGCTGTATTTCAGAGAATATAATAGAATCAATAAAATAAAAACAAAGACATGCGTTTATAGCCCGTTAAACCTTCGAATTCTGGGATTTGAAGGGTTTTGAAAGCGAAAGTTTTATAAACAACCCGGCGTTTGTGACTAATAGAGTTTCTCGACGAGAAATACAGCTGATTAAATGAATTTTCACAACGCACTCAGGAGTTTAAAATGGCTGAAGAAAAAGAAAGATATGATGCATCAAAAATAACTGTTTTAGGCGGGCTAGATGCAGTCAGAAAAAGGCCTGGAATGTACATTGGTTCGACAGGTCCGAGAGGGCTTCACCACCTGATCTTTGAGATAGTGGATAATTCCATAGATGAGGCAATGGCCGGCTTCTGCACAAAAATAGAGGTGACTATCCATAAAGACGGCTGTGTTAGTGTCAAGGACAACGGCAGGGGAATACCTGTCGACATCCACCCGAAATTCAATATCCCTGCGATTCAGGTTGTCATGACAAAGCTCCATGCAGGAGGAAAATTTGACAAACAAACATACAAGGTTTCCGGAGGCCTTCATGGAGTGGGAGCATCTGTTGTAAACGCCCTCTCAGAATACCTGGAAGCCTGGGTAATGAAAGATGGGAAAAAATATTACCAAAAATTCGAAAAAGGCATTATTGCCTCAGACCTTATAGAGCAGGGCCTAACAAAAGAGACAGGCACCACTGTCAAATTCAAGCCGGATGCACAGATTTTTGATACAGTTGAATTCACATTTGAGACTGTGCAGCTGAGGCTGAGAGAGCTTGCATTCCTGAACAAAGGGATTTCAATAAGCCTGGCTGACGAGCGGACAGACAAGACAGAAGAATACTTGTACGCGGGCGGAATAATTAGTTTTGTAGCCTACCTTAACAAAACCAAAACTCCGCTGCATGAAGTTATTTATCTCAAAAAGCAAAAAGACCTGACAGAGCTTGAGGTTGCAATCCAGTACACAACATCCTATACAGAGACAATGTTTTCCTTTGTCAACAACATAAACACCCACGAGGGCGGAACTCATCTTTCAGGATTCAAAACATCACTCACAAGAACTCTTAACTCATATGCAGAAAAAAACAGCCTGTTTGGAAAAGACAGCAGTATAAAGCTGACAAGCGATGATGTCAGAGAAGGGCTTACAGCGATTATCTCGCTGAAAATCCCTGAGCCTCAATTCGAGGGCCAGACAAAAACAAAGCTGGGCAATTCAGACATAAAGGGAATTGTCGACAGCCTTGTAAGCGCCGGTCTTTCAACATTTCTCGAAGAAAACCCTGCAATCGCCAGGCAGATAATCTCAAAATCAATCAATGCTGCAAAAGCAAGAGAGGCTGCCAGAAAGGCAAGAGAGCTTGCAAGAAGAAAAAACGTCCTTGAGAGCTCAACGCTTCCTGGAAAGCTGTCAGACTGCCAGGAAAGAGACCCTGCAAAATCAGAGCTCTTCCTTGTGGAGGGCGACAGCGCAGGAGGCAGCGGCAGGCAGGGCAGGAAAAAAGAATTTCAGGCAATACTGCCGCTCAGAGGAAAAATCCTCAATGTGGAAAAAGCAAGGATTGACAAGGTTTTCCAGAGCCAGGAGATAATAAACATAATAACCGCGACAGGCACTGGCGTTGGCGAAGACTTTGACATCAAAAAAGCAAGATACCACAAAATAATCCTGATGTGCGATGCAGATTCCGATGGAAACCACATCATCACTCTGCTGCTCACTTTCTTTTTCAGGCACATGAAAGAACTTATAGATGCTGGCTACCTCTACATTGCGCAGCCCCCGCTTTTCAGGATACAAAAAGGAAAGCAGCGCTGGTATGTTCAGACAGAACATGAAAGGGACAGGCTGCTCAAAGAAATAGGCTCTGATTCAGCCGTAGTGCAGAGATACAAGGGCCTGGGAGAGATGAATCCCTCGCAGCTCTGGGAGACCACAATGGATCCTGAATCCAGAGTATTGAAACAAGTCACTATAGAAGACGCTGTTGCTGCAGATGAGATGTTCACAATCCTGATGGGAGACGAAGTCGGGCCGAGAAGAAAGTTCATAGAAGATCATGCAAAAGATGCTTTGAATATAGACATATAGCATATTAGCCGAAGCGCTAATCTGGCCGCGATTCAGCCCATAAACGCCAATTTAAACATTCTCGCCAATGCGTAAGCTTTTTAAATAATTCCTTATTCTTCTCAGGTAACATGGGTTCAAATAAAAAAGACAGTGCAAAAAAACTAAAGAAAAAAAGATGGTATCCTATTATTGCTCCAAAGCTATTCAGCGAAAGGATACTCGGAGAATCCTATTTAGTTGAATCTTCAGAGCTTAAAGATAAAGTTCTCGACCTGAATCTGATGAATGTGACTGGAGACCCGAAAAAACAAGCGATAAACGCCCGGTTCAAAGTCGTGAAAGTGCTGGATGCAAAAGGGCTGACAGATCTCGAGGCTCTTCACATACTGCCAGCATCCCTAAGAAGAGTCATAAGAAGGGGAAAAGACAAGATAAACAGCTCTTTTCTGGCAATAACCAGCGATAAGCGGATTGTCAGGATTAAGCCTATTCTGATTACAAATTCAAAAACACATAATCCTGTGAAAACAGCACTAAGAAAACAAGTCAAGGATTTATTTATTAAAGAGGTTTACAACCTGACACTCGAGGACTTATTTAAAGTCATTCTCACTCAAGAGCTTCAGAGATCAATCAGGGCAAACCTGAGCAAGACATACCCTGTGAAGAATTTCGAGCTCAGCTATATAGGATTAGAGCCCCATAAAAAATATTCTGGAATCGAAAATGAGCTTGCAAAACAAGCAGAGGCGCTTGGCGCAATTGAATATCCTGCTGAAAAAGAAAAACAAAAGGAAATGAGAAAAACGGCAAAGGTGAGAAAAGAGCAGGAAACAAAACGCCGATACAGGGGTTCAGAAGAAAATGAAATGAATGTTGAATATGAAAAGATAACTATTCCCGGCCCTGCACAAAAAAGCAACAATGAAGAAGAAAACCAGCCAAAAGAAGATATCAAGAATGAAGAATAAAACATATTCTATCAGCCTGCAAAAGGCAATCGAATTTCTTAAAAAGAAAAAACCAAGACAGGTCCTGCTGCAATTCCCATCCGGCCTAAGGCCAGAAGCAGCAGAAATTATGAATGCGTTAAAGACACAAAGTGAAAACACTGTTTTTGCAGTGTGGGCTGGTTCGTGTTTTGGCGCATGCGACATCCCTGCAGGGCTTGAAAGCCACTGTTTCGATGCGATATTCCATTTTGGACACTCTGAATTTGACTTATAATTCTGTTTTTTTCAGGAAAAAATGTATTACCGGCTCTGTCCCGAATCTCGCTTTCGCTCGATTTTGTTTGCCTTGAAAATTCCTGATTTATTGTACACAAGGCTCTGCAGCCCCGGTAAGACGCACCTTTACCAATGCAATCGTGATATTCCTGCGGAATACCACAAAGAGTGAATTAATTCCAGCTAGGGGACTTCAGCAAAGCTGAATGTCGCCTGAAGTAACAAAAGTTTTCAACTTTTGAAACCTCTCTGAGGTGTCAACCGATTGCTAAACAGTCGGAACGA
>JAZDFJ010000116.1:0-2083 GCA_043807995.1 Candidatus Woesearchaeota archaeon | reverse complement strand
TCTTCTGCACAACATAGCCGCTTGCAGGGCTGAATATGGTTAATGTTCTTATCGGCTTTCCTGTCTCCTCAATTTTTTTAATCTGAGCGTCATTTATGTCCCATAATCTCAATCTCTGTTTTGCTGCTTCAATTATTGCTTCAGCATCCCTTGAAAGTAATTTGCCGATGGGATTGTCTTTGTCTGCGCCCGGTCTTGCCCACTTCAGCGCGTTTAAAAATTCCTGCTGCGTAGCGACAAGCTCAGGACTGTAAATCTCTGCCAATGGTTCGCCTTTTTTGACATATTTTCCTGTGTAGTTCACATAAAGTCTTTCGATCCAGCCTTCAATCTTGGTGTTGACAGTAGCGAGATTTCTCTCATCGTATTCAATACGGCCTACTGTCCTGATAATTTTCTGCAGCGGTTTCACAGACGCCGCAACTGTTTTTACGCCTATCAACTGCTGTTTTTCTAAAGGTATCTCCACTGTTGGAGTCTCCTCTGTCTGCTCTTTCTGCTGCGGTTCAACCTGGGTCTGCGGCTCTTTACTCTCTGCGGTATGTCCCTGATGTGCAGGAGCCGCTGATTGCACCGGTGTCTGAGATTTGCTTTTTGCAGAGCTTTTCAGGAACTCCGATTTTGAGAGATAGAATATTAATCCTGCTATCAAAATCAGTCCAATGATAATTATGAGATTTCTTTTTTTCATTTTTTACTCCTGACCCTTGCCCTTCGACAGGCTCAGGGTGACAGTCTTTATGTTGAACTTGTAGATTTTTCCTGTCATGGTGAGCTTGTCGAACCATGACTGTTGATTGCCGTTATAGCCTCAAGCCTTGCTGTTGCCTTCTCCCTTTCCGTAAACTGCCCCCAGTATAAAAACTCAAAATCAAGGAGGGATTTCAGCCTGTTTATAACGGTTATAGCCTCAACTTTCCCTGTTATATAGCCTGAAATTGCCAGCTCAAAGTCCTGATAGGTTTTTGGAATAAGGCCATTCTTATATAATTCCATCAGCTTTTCTGCTGTTCTGAGCATTGAATAATTGTCTCTTATGTTTGAAGAAAGCATGAATTTCACCGCCTCAAGTTCATGTTTTGCCTCTGAAAGGGCGGATTCTGCTTCAAGCACAGCCATCCGCTGTTTTGTCTTATAGAAAATAGGGATATTGATTGTGGTTGTGAGGCTCCACATATCTTTGAACTCTCCCCTCCGCTCAAAGACTGAGCCGGCAATGGTGAAATCAGGATAATATTCTTTCTCAGCCATATTAACCTTTGCCTTTGCAGAGGCAATCATCTTTTCTCTGGATTTTATCAGGGGAGAATTTGAGTATGACATTTTAAGAAGTTCTTCCATGCTTGGGTTATACGAAACATAAACAGGCTCAACAGGCCTTCCGAGAGGCGAATTAACATCCCGGCCTACGGTTGTGTTCAGCATCGCCTCTATTGATTGCAGCTTTTGTTTTAGCATCTCTTCTTTTTCAAGAAGCATGTATTTTTCTGTCTGCGCCATTAATACCTCCTGCTGCGGCGCCATGCCTGATGAGTATCTTGCAATCGCTGCATCCTCTATCCTTGAGAAAAGTGAGGTCTTGTCTTTAATGATGTCAATGCCTCTATAGGTAAGGAACAGGTCATAGTAAAGCTCTTTTATCCTTGCTATGGTTGTAAGCTTAGTAGATTCGTACAATGCCTTCAGGCTTTCAGAATCTCTAAGAGCCATCTCTCCCTTTAACGATAGCTTGCCCGGGAACGGGACCATCTGAGATGCAGAGAACATCCACTGTGCACCCTGCATCTCGCCATAAGTGTATCTGTCGTATCCTTCATTCTGATAGCCGAACATGAACATCGGATCAGGAAGGCTCTGCACCTGAGGTATCTTGTATTTTGAAGTGGATACCTTTAATCCTGATAGAATGAGATCATGGTTGTTCTTCAGCGACTCGTCTATTAGAGGCTGAAGTTTCAGCTCTTCGGCAAAAGCATTATCAGTAAATAGTGAACAGTTGATAGTGAACAGTAGAGACAGTGCAAAAGCGCAGAAGCGCGAAAAAGCAGAAGGATGAATACAACGTCCGAGCTTCCGAGTTTCC
>JAZDFJ010000115.1:0-2284 GCA_043807995.1 Candidatus Woesearchaeota archaeon | reverse complement strand
AATGCTGCGAGCATCAATACTGTGGCGATTGAAATCTGGATCTGCCTCCTCGCCAGTAGGGTCTGCTCTCTCTCCATCCCGTGGTAGAGAAGCCCTACCATGCTCTCACCCCCTGCTTGTTATAAGGCAGTGTTTATATTTAAAGATATAGAAACTTTGGTATAGAGATTTGAGAATATAGTTTTGCTGTCATCTGGCAGTAGGAAGGCGTTTATAGGGCTTATAAAGGCTGATTTTAGGCAGAAATAGAATTCTTCACATGAACCTCAGCCAAAGACTCGGCAGGCATCTGCTTGCTTACATTCAAAAGTTCTATCCCCAGCAATTTCCCGGCTTTGTCCATGTCAATAACCATTAAATCATCAATTTTCCTGTTTTTGGCGAACTTTCCCTTTTTAAGTTCAATGTATATTGCATCCGCTTCCTTGTCATATCTGATTTCCATGTTACATCCAATAGACGCTTATAACCTTTATATTACTTTCTGTCTTCTCACAGCACACTTCAATAACACCCCTCCCAGCCTCTTTTTGAAAGTAATATAAGCCATGCTTCTTAATAGTAAGATGCGGTTGCTTGATTGCATCAACCACTTCCTGCATCATGACGTTCCTTTTTTTAATCCTATAGAGCGCATGCTCTGTAAATACAATTTTCATTGTGATTCAAAAAAATAAAAAAAGAGATTCTCACTTCGAATCCATAATGCCTTCTTCTGTAATCTCAAAGATTGCCTCGCCGTCAGGCAGATGCGGAGAGTCAACAAGCTTTGCAACTCTTGAGCCTGCTTTTCCCCTTCTCAGATACAATCTTGTCTGCGAATTATGCCCCACAATATTGCCGCCAATGGCTACAGTGGGGTCTCCAAAGAAAACATCCGGCTTTACCATTACCTGGTTTGTCACGTAAACGCAAAGCGCGTGCATGTCAGCAAGCTTCATCAGGATGTGCATATGCTTGTTCAGCTTTTGCTGCCTGTCAGCTAATGTGCCTCTTCCTACAAACTCAGCCCTGAAATGCGCAGTCAAGGAATCAACAACAACAAGCTTCACAGGAAGCCCTTCTTTTATTATCAAATCCTCGACTTTTTCAGCAATAATCATCTGATGGTCTGAGTTATATGCCCTGACACACCTGATATTCCTTAATGTTTCCATAGGGTCTAATCCCATTGCATTTGCTATCTGCACAACCCTTTCAGGCCTGAAAGTGCTCTCAGTGTCAATCCAGACAGCAACGCCGTTAAGCCCGCCTTTCTCAGGAGGCAATTGCACACTAACAGCCAATTGGTGCGCAATGCTTGTCTTTCCGCAGCCAAAAGCCCCGTATGTCTCGCATATGCCGCCTGTCTCAAAGCCGCCGCCTACCAAGGCATTAAGCATGTTGCTGCCTGTTGATATCCTGCCAACCAGTTCCCTTTTCTTCAAAAGCTCCTCGCCGGTCTCAAAACCCATGTTCATGTTGTTTCTTGCTGCATTGATGATTTTTCTTGCAACAGCCTCTCCAACTCCTGCAGCCTCAACAAGCTCTCCTGGAGTTGAAACAGCTATTGCCATTAATGAATCATACCCTGCGTCTTTCAGTTTTTCAGCAGTTGCAGCTCCCACCCCTGGCAGGTCTGAAACTCCCATTTCCTTGGTTTCCTTTTTACTCATTGTCTTCTGCCTCCGAAAAGAACATCTCTTCCTGAAGCTTGCTCAGGAGAAGTATTGCCTTGGCAACATCGTTCTTTCTTAAGTTTACTGTTTCGTCTCTCCAGCTTCCTGTCTTGTCTTTCCAGCTTCTTCTTAAAGACGCAGTGAGAAAGCTTATGCTGCCTTCTTTAGTGTCTTTTTCATTGGACCATATGGCCCCGCTGAAATTCCCGCACCTGTAACTCTTCACAGGCCGGTTTGCTGGTTTTTCTGCCGCAACAGAATACGCCTTTGCAGGAACCCCTGCATCCTCTTCTTTTTTGTATGTCATGATACACCTCCGTTTTGCTATTCGCATTTTATTTCATGACGGAGTGGTTCGCCTTGGCTCTGATTCAAGCACTGCGAACCAGCCGACATGAACTGTAAATCATAGCTTCTTTATAAAAGCTACGAGTGTTTGTCAAATGGCAAGTGGTTGAATTCGCCTGCTGTTTATAAAGTTTGCTGAAAAAAAACAAGTTATTTTTCATGAAAAGCGGAAATGCTTTGTGTTTGCATGAAAATAAAATGAATAAAGCAGGATATTATGGACAATTTTCAAACAAGGCGGAAGCGAATTTTTTTGACGAGGGGAATTCTCTGCAGAG
>JAZDFJ010000114.1:0-4177 GCA_043807995.1 Candidatus Woesearchaeota archaeon | reverse complement strand
ATAACCTCATCTTTTCCTGCATCAGGTTCTGTTCTCTCTGATAAAACCTTCCTGATAGCAGATATGCCTGCTGACTTTTCAGTTTCAAGATAAAGCCGGTAAGCGTCAATCTGTAATTCTTCTACCAGTGAACTGAAATTTTCCTTGATGTATTGTGGTGTATCATGAGGGGGGATGAGCTTTCTTCCGATTGCTTCTTGGATTACTTCCAAAGGAGAAAGGATGTACTCTTTGAAGCTAACGAATAAAGTCATTTATAGCCTACCCTCTAATTTCAAGATTATTTTTGCCAGAACGAAGCCATTTTACTATTTTTTTAACAATCGCATCAATTTCTTTCTCTCTCTTCTTCCCGGTACCCCTGAAAGCGCATTCCCAAATGGTTGAAATACGCCAACCAAGATTTTTCAGGGCATTATTATTATCCCTGTCTTTCTTTTTGTTACGTTCAAGTTTTTCACGCCAGAACTCAACGCGTGTTGAGGGCATTTTAAAAAGCTTACAATCATGTGCATGCCAGAAACATCCATGAATAAATATGACCGCTTTGTGGCGTGGTAAAATTATGTCTGGTTTGCCGTGAAGCCTGATATCATGAAGTCGGTATCTGTAGCCATGAGCAAAGAGTCTTTTCCGTATTTCTATTTCATGTTTGGTATCCTTGCTTCTGATGCCGGACATCATCCGGCTGCGTGTGGATGCGTCTACAATATCAGCCATGAACAATTATACAACTATTCAGGCAGACTTTCCGGTGGATAAAAAGGGGGAGCAGGTATTGACAAGCTCTGCTGCAACTGCTTTAACAACAGGAACAGCGACAGAATTTCCAAATTGCCTGTAAGCCTGTGTATCGGAAACAGGAATTTTAAAGCCATCATCAAAGCCCATCAGTCTTGCGCACTCACGGGGAGTTAGCCGGCGCGGGTTTGAATTTGGTACTTTGATAAGTATTTCTGATCCATCCTTATAATATCTGGCACTCAATGTACGGGCAATGGCATTTTTATCAAAAAGGCCATAGCCGAATCCGTTTCCTTTCTGTCTGTGCTTTTCTGCATAGTTCTGGAGATATCGCCACAATTTGTCAGAAAGGACATATTTTGAATCAACTTTTTTTTCAAGGATTGTTCCCAGTGTCACTTTTTTTATGGGTGCCACGGGGAAGCCGAATTTCACATCATCACCAAACACATCTTTATCAAAACCCAAAATAAAAAGCCGTTCACGATGTTGCGGAATATAGTTGGCGGCATCAAGCACATCTGCAAAAACTTTATAGCCAAGCTCTTTCAGGGTTCCTTCTATTACCCTGTATGTATTTCCGCTGTCATGGTTTTTCAGATTTTTTACATTTTCAAGCATGAATGCTTTAGGTTTCTTTTTTCCAAGTATTTCAGCTATTCTGAAGAACAATGTGCCCTGTGTTTTATCTTTGAATCCATGTTCCTTTCCCAGACTCTTTTTTTTGGAAACACCTGCAATTGAAAAGGGCTGGCAGGGAAATCCGGCGGTCAGAATGTCGTGATCAGGTATCTCTTCAGGTTTTATTCTGTTGATGTCGCCGTGGGGCATCTCGCCAAAATTTTCAAAATATGTTTTCTGGCACCATCTGTCCCATTCTGAAGAAAAGACACATTTGCCATCATATGCCTCAAATGCTTTTCTTATCCCACCGATCCCTGCAAACAGATCAATAAAAGTAAATTTGTATTCCTTGTTTTCTTTATCAGTATTTTTAAATAAGAAGTAAGGCTGCAAATCCTCTGCAACCATCATCAGGGATTTTTCTACAAACTCTTGAATACTGTAATTATATTCTCTGGCTTTCCTTGATAACCTCCTGTGGGTATCTTCATTTAGCTTTATATGAATTTGTGGCATTTTTAACCTCTGGGTATATTATATACCATTTTATACCCAGATACAACTGTTTTTGTCAAAATAATGTTACTTTATGTAATGAATGCCTGTAGAATAGTAAAAAAACAATCCTATCCCTTTCACTATACCGAACAGAAACCCGAGGGAAGAGTTGATGAGGCAATAGGCTATACCAGTCTGAAATCGGAGCTATTGTCATAAATAGTGGCAAATGGCAAAATAAAGAAAAGGCACTCAAAAATGAAAAGGGCAGAGATAAAAAAGGTTCAGCAAGATATCGAAAAGTGGCAAAAAAACCACATGGATATAACCTCGCTGAGGAAGGTGTATCGGGAAAAGGTTCTGGATTGGGTGGTGAAGTCCATGGAATTCGAGAAGGAACCGGTGAGTATGGGCCGTCTGAAGGAACTCCTCAAGAAGGAAAAGGCAATATCCCTCCGTTAGATTCAATCCGCTATTTTGAAACAGCACAGGGAATTTTAGCGCGTCCCCAAGTTTCCGAAATCCTTGCAGTTTCGGTTGCAAAATCCATTGAATCAATCATTAATCTGACTCCCGGCAAGATACACATTACCCCCGAATGGATATGTAAACTTCACAATGACATTGCGGGTTCCCTGTTCCCTGAATGGGCAGGAAGGTTCAGGGATGTGAATGTCACGGTGGGTACTCATAACCCGCCCCCGTATTACGAAGTTCCTGTACACACACGATTATATTGTGAAGATTTAATAGCAAGACTATCGTTTGCCTTAAGAGAAAAAAATATTGAAAAAATTTCAGAAACGCTTGCTTTTGCAGACTGGCGGTTTCAGTGGATACATCCTTTTAGAGATTTTAATGGTCGTGTCGGAAGGATTATCCTGACAGCAGTACTTTTCAAGCTAACATTACCGCCTGCTGAAACTGCTTCAGTAGAGCCCGAAGAAAAAGAAAAATACTTGAACGCTCTTCGAACAGCAGACAAAGGTGATTTATCAATACTTGCAGAAATATGGATCAAAAGGCTTTCAAAAGCATTCAAGGAAACATAATAGAAATGACTATTAAAGAAACCATTAAATGGGTTGAAAAAGAGCTTATTAATGGCAGGAACGACACTGTTCATGACTTACTTGCCTATCTTGCAGAGCAGATGATAGATATGAATAAACAGAAGAATGAGGAGATTAAAGACTTTTTGAAATGGCTTGAGAGGGAAATAGGAGCAGAGATAGAAGACCTGCATGGTCTTTGATATTAAAAACTTGTTATATAATATGAAAGTAACAAATATTTTGGAGGTATATTGTGAAAGAATTTAAAAGAATAACATTCAACAGAGAGATTATGGGTGGTCAGGCTTGCATAAGAGGGATGAGAATTCCTGTATCTCTGATAATAAATCTTGTTGCTAACGGGATGACTACCGAACAAATAATCAAGGAATACCCTGATCTTGAGCCAGAAGATATAAAGGAAGCATTACGGTATGCTTCCTGGCTTGCTAAAGAGGAACTACATCCTGTCTTGAATTAAATATATGAAATTTCTTGCAGACATGGGGATATCTCAGACAACAGTAAACTGGTTAAGGAAACAAAGATACGATGCTGTTCATGTTAGAGCAGTTAATATGCATAAGGCATCAGATAAGGAAATCGTTTAAAAAGCAAGAGAAGAAGGGCGAATTATCTTAACTTGTGACCTTGATTTTGGTGATATCGTATCTGTTTCTGGAAAAAAATGTCCAAGTGTAATAATTCTAAGGCTTGAAAACGAAACCCCGGAAAACGTAAATAGAAGGCTCGCTCAAGTCCTAAAAGAATCTTCAGATAATTTGATAAAAGGATCCATCATTAGTGTTGAAGAAACACGTCATCGAGTTCGGCTACTTCCACTCTGAAGGCTAAAGTTAAGAGACAAAATTAATCTGCCTTAAGGCATATTTACTGAAATCTCGTAAGTCCCTATTGAAACTTTATCCATTAACCCTTTGGACCAAAGCAAATCCGTTACCCTCACCTTCGTATCCTTAGGAATCATGAGGATAAGCTTTACGCCGAGTCCGGAGAGTTCTTTCCATATCTCAGCCTGTCTTTCAGATATGGTATCGGATGTTTCGACTTCAAGGAGCGCAAGTACCATCCCATGGTTACCAAGAATCATATCTGGGTAATAACCCCCATATTCAGCCTTCTTTTCTCCTTTTTTGTTGACGCTTATCTCTTTGTAATCCCTGGAAAGCCTTCTCTTTACATGCTCAAGGATCATCTCATGAATAAGGTCTCTGTATTCCATTTGATACCTCTAT
>JAZDFJ010000113.1:0-11953 GCA_043807995.1 Candidatus Woesearchaeota archaeon | reverse complement strand
GCTCTTCTTCGCTGTATTTTCCTGGAAGCACAAAAGTGTTTGACATTCTCACAATGCTCTCCCTGTCATAGCCTGATGCTCTTGAAGAGCCGTTGCTTGAGCCGAGCTTCATCGAGGCAGCTGTCTCCCTGTTGTGCAGGAATTCATTTATAACTCCGTTTTTCATAAGGAGTTTTTTTCTTGCCTTTGCGCCCTCATTGTCGTAAAGATAAAAGCCATAGCTGTTCTCAATTGTCGGGTCGTCTGCAACGCTTACTGCGCTGCTTCCTATTCTTGTGCCAAGCATCTTTTGCGTGACAAAAGATTCGCCTGCCTGTGCAGCCTCTCTGCCGAGAATCCTGTCAGCCTCGTAAGGATGACCGACACTTTCATGAGTCATTATTCCAACAACCTGCGGAGCTGCGACAAAATCATAATTCCCTTTTGGGGGCTTTACTCCTTTTGCAAGATTATAATGCTGCGCCAGGGCCTCATCTGCCAATACCTTTGGAAGATTCCATTTAAGGACATGCTCCCATCCTCCGGATTTTCCATAGCTCCAGTATCTCTGGTTTGTTTTTCCACTGTGTTCTATTGAGATCACATAAAAAAATCCTGCCCTGGGGATTGCGGAGGTTATGCTTGTGCCCTCGGATGTTGCAATATGCTCAGTTGAAATTCCGTCTTCGTAGGAGAGAAACCTGTTGGGCACTTTTATTTTAGAAGAAAGCAATGCCTTGTCGCACTCTGCCAAAAGCTTAATCTTTTCCTCAGGGGAAATATCCTGAAGCTTTTTTTTCTGGGGTACAGAATATTTTTTTGAGTGCACAGCCTCTGGAGCAAGCTGAATTTTTTCTGCAAACACGCTCGCTTTTTTTGTCTGGGCAACCGCCTGCCTGACCTCTGCGAATAGCTTTGATTTTTCAAGGCTGTTTGTCGAGAAAAAACCCATGGCCTTGTTGATTATAAACCTTGCACCGAGCCCTTCAGGCCTTTCAAATCCTGAAAGCTCGAGATTGCTGTTTTTCATTAGAAAAGTTGAATAATAGCCTGAAGCCACTCTCACCTCTGCATAAGAGCATCCCAGCTGTTCAAGTTTTTTAATGCATGAGCACGCAATATCTTCCATTTTATGAAATCTTGAGGCAATGGAGTTATAAATTTTGTTATTGACATGAGGCTGCGTTTAAAATGTAGGTTTGCACCATTATTGTGAATGCCACTTTTTTTAATGAAATAGAATTGACAGAGGGGTTGCTCTCCCTTCGGGAGATGTCAATGCCGAAAACACATCTTGGCATGAGCCGGTGCTAACCCTCCGGATAGGAGATTTTAAACGCACCCTATTGACCTGAGGCTCTGCCCAGAGTACAGGTTAGCAGCTTAAAAACACTGCATTATGATTCTTGAAAGCTCTGCGCCCCGATAAGACCTGCCATTACCCAGCGATAAGTTTAAATATGCATTTAATTTTCATATTTTTATGAATGAAAAGGAAATAAAGCTCAAGATAAAAGAGCAGGGCTGGATAAGGATCAACACAATGTTCGAGCTGCTTGGAAGCCCGAAAGAGCATGTTGAAAAAGTTATCAAAGGCTATATCGAAGAGATAAGGAAAAACAAGGAGTTCATAATCATAACAAAAGAAGAATACGGGGACACTGTTGAAAAAGAGGGCGGGCTCTGGAGCGTCTTTGCAGAGTGCGAGATGATTATCAAAAATCTCGACACCATAACCTGGCTCTGCATTAATTTCATGCCTGCAAGCATCGAGATAATCGAGCCTACAAAATTTAATATTGATGCAAGGGAGCTGGTGAACTGGACAAACGACCTTCTTTCAAAGCTTCACGAGGTCGGGGCATCAACAAGGCAGTCAACCTCTGAAAGGGATATGCTGCTGAAAAACATTAATGCGCTTCTGAGGAATTTTATTCTTTCAAGCCTGAGATCAGGGCCTCTGGCTGCAGAGGATATCTCAAAGTATATCGGCGTACCTGCAAAAGAGCTTCTGCCTTTGTTTGACGCAATGGTCAAGGAGAAGAGCATCAAAAAGCAGGGCGAAAAGTATTCTAGGGCGTGAATTTATTTAAATCTCATAAAGGCACTGTCCAAAAAGTCGCCCTTAGGTGAAAATTTCCAGAGCTAATGTCATCTTGTGCGTTGCGCGGGGGCGTCCCTTACGGGGGCGCAGCACCTTGCAAATAGATATTGCTAAATTTTCAAGGCGACTGGAAATCGAACGAATGTGAGATTTCCGACAGAGCCGCTCATAAACAAACATATTTAAATAAGCATTTTCTCTTTTTATCTTGACATGACTGCTGACGAACTCAAAAACAAGCTTGAAGCATTGCTCTTTTCTTCAGGAAAAAAGCTTTCTCTCGGATTCCTAACAGGATTGACAGGCGCAAAGGAATCAGATGTCCTGTCTGCGCTGAAGGGTCTGGCAAAGGATTACGAGGGCAGGGACTGCTCGCTAATGGTTTTTCAGGAGGGCAATGAATGGAAGATAAGCGTCAGGGAGAAATATGTCTCTCTTGTGAGAAAGATCGTGGCAGACACAGAGCTCAGCAAGACTGTATTAGAAACTCTGGCGATTATCGCTTGGAAAAGCCCTGTGCTGCAGTCTGCGGTCGTTAATATCAGGAGCAACAAGGCCTATGACCATATTGCAGAGCTCGAAGAGCTTGGCTTTATAGCAAGAGAGAAAAAAGGCCGGTCTTTTCTTATCAGGACAACTGAAAAGTTTTTCGAATACTTTGATATAGGCGACAAAAAGGATTTCAAAAAGCTTTTGAAGGACAAGCAGGGCGGGCAGAAACAGCTCGGAGAGCTCGAGGTTGTCAGTGTGGAGAAAAAAAGCCAGAAGCAGCTTGACGGCCTGGAAATAGTCAATATTCCTAATGAAAAAAAGCAAGAGGTAGAGCTTTCTGAGAGCGAAAAGATTGATTGGCAGGAGAAAAAGGATGAAAGCGCGGAAGATGGCGAAGACAGCGAGGAGACAGGGGATGATTCTGAAGCTGACGAAATTGCAGATGCTGAAAAAACTATTGAAGAGCTGGCAAAGGAAGGCGAAAACAAGGATAAAAAGCCTGACAAAGAATCCGACAAGTCCAACGATGAGCAGGAAGAGGATGAGAACTAAGCCCTGCTTTTAGAATTATCTTGAATCTATTTATCTTAAGTTATTGTTAATTGGGGGTGTTTGATGTTTGTTGTGAACTGTCCGAAATGCAAAAACATGATGAAAGTCAATCCTGTCTCTAAAGACATTACTAAAGTCAAGAAAAGATGCGTTTATTGCGGCCATACATTTCTTATCCACAGCAATCTCAAGAATTCTAGGATTATAAAACAGCTATAGACAAGATTTCCTAAAGGAGATATACTTACAGTGTAAGTAAAGAATTAGAAACTAAATAAACATTACATTGTAAGTATAAATTAAAATCAGAGTCTAAAAAATAAAAATAGCACACCCACAATGTAATGAAAAAGTAATTTTTCACAGAAAAAACAAAAAAATAAGCAAAAATTAAGAAATTCTATCGACTAAATACTTACAATGTAATGAAAGCGAAACATTTAAATAGTAATACTTACAATATAAAATACTTACAATATAAGTAAATAAATGCGAATCAGTATACAAAACCCCTATGTCTTTTTGTCCCTGGAAAAAGAGGTGAGTCTTTTCTGGGGATTTTTTATTTTTGTCGCTTTTTGAGCTTTAAACAAAATCGGGGGAAAAAGCAAGATAAAAGAGACAGCGCAGGGGTTTGCCTAGACAAAAGAGCGTGAGCAAAACTGAAACAGGACAGGCAAACCAGTAGAGAAGAGACTGAGAAACAGGAAACCCCTGATTTCGTGAATATTCCAAGCTATATATTTCTAGACAGGAGTGTCTCGGTTCTTGAAAAAATAGTCGAATATCTCAAAGACAACAAAGGAATGACCTACAAGGGAATGTCCCGCCTTCTAAACAGGAATGAAAGAACTATCTGGACAGTATACAGCAGAGTACAGCAAAAGAGGAAAAAGAAATGATAAGCCAAAACAGGATAATAATAGGAATTGCAGGCCTGATCCTGTTAGCCGGGCTTATCCTCGCCGTATACTCGCCGGCCATCATAGGAAGAGTGATCTCAGAAGGCCTTGAAAGGCAGGATATCATGATTGAAAAGACATTCACAGATAATTCATCATTTGAAATAAATGTCAGCAATTCCACCAGAATAAGGGGAGTGCTGGCAACAGGAGAATACACAGGAACAGGAGATGTCCGGATATACCTTGAAACAGCAGATGGCAGGCTCCTGATTGCAGAGGCAAGTGAAAAGGAAAAAGCGACAAACCTGCTCACAGGGTTTGCAATAATGGGGGAGGAGATTCAATCACCGGAGCTGGTTGAGGAAACAGATGCAGAGAATAAAGCGGACGAAACAAAAACCGAGATGACAGAAGAAGCCGATGCAGCGGAAAACGAAATGCTGCCTGAAGAGCCTGCAGAAACAGACACAGAGCAAAGCGCAGAAAACCAGAGTGAGACAATCAATATAACAGAAGAAAACGCGACACCAGAAATCATATTGGAAAACATCAGCGAGACAATAAATGCGAGCATGGAATTGAATGAAACAATCATCATCAATATCAATGAAACAAATCAGAGCGCAGGAATAACAGTGCCTGAAATCACAGAAGAGGCTGCGAAAGAATACGCGCAGGAGGAAGAAAAGGGTAAAGTGATTCCAGAAGAACCGGAAGATGCAGACGAAACAGTTGTTGAAACCATTGTTGAAGATAAAACAACAGTCATAATGCCAGATGAGATATTTGATGAAACAGCTGTCAATGAAACAGTAACCAACATCACTGAAACAAACATTAGCAAAGAAAAGAAAGTCAAATTCAATAATAAATGCACAGAAACCTGCCTGATTGCAGAGCAAAACCAGATAAGAATAACAATAGAAGTTAGCGGCGGGAAATTATATCTGGAAAGCATAACATATCTGTATGAGGGAGAAAATAATCCTCCGGAGCAAATCAAATTAATAGAGAATATGACATTCTATGGGAACTATACAATAAATGCATCTGAATACTTTATCGACCCTGAAAACGAAGAGCTGAGCTTTGATTCAAAGAACATAGATGGCATAACAACCAAAGTAGAGAATGAAATCATAACCTTTGAATCAACAAATGCAGGGGCATATGAAGCCTATATCTATGCAATTGATTCTGAAAACCTTGCCAGAAGCAACACATTCAGCATAATAGTGGGTAATATCACAAACCAGACAAACGCGACTGGCTGCAATCAGAGAATTGCAGATGGAAGCTGGTTTGAGGTAAAGACAAAAGAGGAAAGGCTTATGCTGATAGACCAGCAGGGAATGGTTTTCCTGAAAGGAATGCTGAAGCAGGAATGCGATGAGCAATATTCTGAAAATGATTTTGTGCTCAAAGCAAAAGAGAATGTTGCAGGGTTCCTAAGCAGGGAAACAGGAGACCTGTGCATTAGGGGAATAACAGATGATGCAATGCAGGAGCCTTCAGGCTCAGGTAATTTCATAATAAAAAATAAGCAGGAGCAGGTTGTCGCGTATTTTGACAGCGACGGAAACCTGCATTCTGCAGGAATAACTGAAAATTGTCAAGAGGTGCCAGAACAATGAAAAAAGAGGAAAACAAGGCTTTGAAAGAAACAAAGCAAAAAGAAAACAAAGCAAAAACATCGCGCATCAGGTTCCTCTTGATTATTTTCATTGCTGTCTTAGCGATAGCTCTATCATTCAAATTTGCAAGCGCAGCAGATCCCGGGCACAAGGCATCTTCAATAGCGTCAGGAACATTTGAGTCAGGGAATTTCACATTTCCGAACAGCATATTTATACTAAGCAGGCTGGGAATTGGCATTACAACAAACCCAACAATGGCTTTTCATCTAAATGGAAGCGCAAACATTACAGGCACAGGCGCAAAACTATACGTGCCTGAGATTTGTCTTGTCGGTGAGTGCATAAACAACTGGGACGACGTAAACTACACATTCACAGACACATACAACACATCAGCACAAATAATAACAGCAGCAAACAGCACAAAATACCTAATCAACTGGAGCCAAATAATAAGCTTCACAGACACGATTTTAGACGCTGCAGGAGCATACTTATACAACGACAGCACAAGCATATACCTAAACGAAACAAAACTAAACACCACAATAGACGCAAGAAGCATAGACGCTATACCATACCAGAGCACAGCAGCAGGATGGGCTAATACAACAAATGCCTTGAACACCAGCAAGGATGTTGTTATCAGGCAACGCACAGTTTCTACTGTTCCTTTAACTATCCAGAGCATCAGGGGGACTAATGCAAATTCTCCTCTCTTGGTGATGGAGAATAAGACAGGAACTGATGTTATCCAGTTTAATCTTTCAGGGTATTATGGCGGTGCGCCTTGGGGCAGTCTTCATTTTAAAGACTATGCTGGCGGCGCAACGATATACAGTAAAGCAGGTTATTTGGCAATAGCCCAAACCCATGCAACATATGGGTTTATGATGCTTAATGGCGCAGAATATGGTGGCCAGGGTGTAACTGCAACAGGAGATTTCAGGATGAGCGTTGGAAATAAAGACTTGGTTTTTATGACAGATAATTTCAATGATGAACGGATGAGATTTATTGATGATGGAGAAGCTGTCATCCAAGCGATAAATATTACAGAACAGGCTCTTGTTGTTAAGGGGAAGGCTGGTCAGACAAAGAACCTTCAGGAATGGCAGACCAGTGCAGGAGCAGTGCTTGGCAGGTTCACAGCAGGAGGCAACTTGTCTGTAAAAAATGAAATCAATGCAAGCAAGCTGTGCATAGGGGGAGAGTGCATAAACAACTGGGGCGACGTAAACTACACATTCACAGACACATACAACACATCAGCACAGATAATGACAGTAGCAAACGAATCAGGATACATACAAAACTGGAGCCAAATAATAAGCGGCACAGACACAGTACTAGACGCAGGAACACCATACCTATACAACGACAGCACAAGCATATACCTAAACGAAACAAAACTAAACACCACAATAGACGCAAGAAGCATAGACGCCATACCATACCAGAGCACAGCAGCAGGATGGGCTAATACAACAACAGAAACAACAACAACACTAAAAGTCAATCTTCCGGGAAACCTGGATATAACCGCAGACGGAAACATAAGCGACACTGACAGCAATGTTATAATAAACGACGACTTAACAGTTGCCGGGCAAGATATCATCGGACAAACAGATAATATCCTGAAAGTCAAAGCAGACACAGACCTATACCTGCTGGCGGATGCAGACACAGACGGAAGCAACTACATATACTTCGGGCATGGGACAGGAGCAGCAAACGTCCTATACAGATTAGATGAAGACGCAGGAGAATTAAGAATATACAACACATCAGGAACAGGAGGATCATTCCTGGAAATACAAAAAGACGCTAACAATGCAACAATATCAACTGACGTAGCAGGAGATAATATTATACTTAACCCAGACACTGGAGGTGCGGCAAAAGTAGTTATCGGAACAGGCACAGAAAGCGACGACTTCGAAGTAGCAGACGGCATAGCAACAATATGCAGCGCAGGAACCTGCCCTACACCAACCAACAACCTGGACGGATGGATATTTACAGAACTCGGAATAGAAACAGATGGAACAATAGAATCATACGGAGACATAAACACAACAAACGGAGACATATGCATAGAAGGAGGAAACTGCCTGAGCGAAGCACTAACAAGCTACACAACACCATACCAAACAAGAGCAGCAGGATGGAGCAACACCACCACAAAGATAAACACAAGCAGAAACGTAGTAATAGGCGGAACATTGAATGTATCAGGAAGCCCGTACTTTGGAGCAGCAAATTACTATCTGAATTATGACGGAGCAGACGCAGACATAAACCTATACTTCTACGAAGACAGCAGCCCAACAGCAGAAAAAATATACTGGGACAACGGAGGAGACCAGTTCGCAATAAGCGACGACACAAAAATAGAAGGAAAACTGCATATAGAAGTGGCAAGCGGAGGAGGAGCTGAAATAGGAAAAAGCGATAACAGCGCAACAGGCAATTACGCAGTAGCAATGGGTCAGGCTACAAGTGCAACAGGAGCAGACGCGCTTGCAGCAGGAAGAGCATCGGCTGCAAGAGGAGACTACAGTGTAGCAACGGGATTCGGAGCAAAAGCCACAGCAACAAGCGCAATAGCATTTGGGCAAGGAATAGAAGCAAGCGGAGCAAACACCATGGCAATAGCGCTGGCAGACGAAACAGGGACAAACGTCAGCCAGGCAAACACACTATCAATCATGGGCGGCAAAGTAGGAATAGAAACTGTCAGCCCAGGAGAGGCTCTTGAGGTAGCAGGCAACATCAACGTCACATCAGGCGATATTTGCATAGAAGGAGGAAACTGCCTGAGCGAAGCACTAACAAGCTACACAACGCCATACCAAAGCAGCGCAGCCGGATGGACAAACACGAGCACAGATGTAACAACAAACCTAAATGTTACTATTAATGGTATTCTTAATGTAACAGGGGAATCTGGAGGAAATGCCGCTGAAATTCAAAAAGATTTGATGATTAAAACCAGCGGCGGTTCAGGCATTAGAATTCACGGAGATAATAGTTACCTCAACAGAATAGAAGCGATAGGTACCCAAGGTCAGCTGATACTTGAAGGAGGAGGCGGAGGAAGCTCTCTGAAAATCACGAATGAGACAGCATATCTTGCTTTAGGTAATGGTGACAGCAGATACTTTGCAATCGGCGACGTATTCGGCGGGCATTTGAAATTCTATGGCGCCACAGGCAACTTAGGAATAAAACTGCCAAGCCTAACTCTTGACATTCCGCAAGAAGCACTAGATGTTAGAGGAAACATCACAGCAACAGGTTGGATTAACGGCACAGAGCTGTGTGTTGCAGGAGAATGCATAGACAACTGGGACGACGTAAACACAACAACAACGCCATACCAAAGCAGCGCAGCAGGATGGACAAACACAACAACAAAAACAAGCACGGCACTAGGAGTGCACAGCACAAGCTATGCAAACTTCACAACAGTAGACACAGGTCAAGGAGCAAACGAACTATACGACATGGACCAAAACGTGCAAAAAGCGAGTAATGTACTATTCAACAGCGTCAATGTCACAGCAATGGCAAAAGCAGCCACACTAAACGCAACAACAAAAATATGCATGGGAGCAGTATGCAGAACAGACTGGCCGACAACCAGCGGAATAAGCACAGCAGCAGGATGGACAAACACAACAACAAAAACAACAACAACACTAAATGCAGTGGCAGCAAACCTGAATGTGTCGGGCGTGACTTATTTAGGAGACTCAGGAAATTATTTTGATACAAACGGAAACCTGATATTCCCGGCATCGGATTATATACAATTTGACAGCGCAGACACAAAAATTTCAGCCAATGCCGACGATCCAGAAGATCTGGTAATAACCGCTGATCAGGATATTTTAATGGATCCTGACAATGGTGTAGGAATCAATATGAGCATCCCCGGGACTGCAAAACTCAGCGTCGGCGGAAATATCCACGCAAACGAGATAAGCACAATCTACGGAGGAATCGGCGAGTATGAGAACCTCTTGAACTTTTCTGAAGAATTCGATAATGCCGCATGGACTACCCCGAGCGATTATGTGGTAAAAACAGCAGATACAGGCACTGCTCCTGACGGAACAGAAACAGCAGATTTGCTTAATTGGACAGCAACTGGTATAGTAAGACACGTTGTTGCACTAGAAAACAGCGGAAACTATGTATTCTCCGCATGGATAAGATTAAGAAAAGATAATAGCGGAGGAGTTTTAGCGATAGACGCAGGAGACGGAACAGCAGGCAGCCCAGTCATTACTGCGACAAGCGACTGGAAAAGATACTCAATAAATCTAGTCACCAGCACCGCAAACGACTGGCTCGACATCAGGCATGTAGGCACAAGCGAATTCGAATTCTGGGGAGCACAGCTGGAAGCAGGAACAGCAGCAGGTCCATATGTCAAGACAGGAGCAGCAGCGATAGCAGAAGGATACGGATTAGTGACGAGCGGCGCAGGACCACATTTATTCCAAGAAGGCAATGTAGGCATAGGAACTAATTCGCCAGGAGCAAAACTCGATGTAGAAGTAAGTACCGGAGCAGCAGCAACAATCGGAAGCAGCACAAATGTTGCAACCGGGAAATACGCGATAGCAATGGGAAACCACACAACAGCAAGCGGAAATATAAGCACAGCAATGGGATGGAACACCACTGCAAGCGGAGACTATAGTACAGCAATGGGAAGACACACGGTGGCAAGCGGATTAAGTAGCACAGCAATGGGATTTGCGTCAATATCCGAAGCAAGTTCGGGAGTGGCAATGGGTTATAGCGCACACACATCTGGCACATTTGCGCCAATAGCAATGGGATACGATACAGAAGCAACTGGAAAACATAGCACGGCGATGGGACATCAAACAAACGCATCTGGAGATACAAGCACAGCGCTGGGATACTTAACAAAAGCAATCGGAGCATACAGCACAGCAATCGGCAGAGAAATAATCGCAGATGGAGACTACACAGTAGCGATTGCATTGGCAGATATGAATTTATTAAACATCTCCCAAGCCAACACAATGGCAATCATGGGCGGAAAAGTGGGAATAAATGCTTCAGCCCCACAGCAGGCACTGACTGTGGTTGGAAAAGCAAACATCACCGGCGGAATCATAGGTTCAAGGCAGTGCCTTGCATTCGGCGATGGAGGAACAATGACCAACGGAAGCCTGAAAATCGGAGATGCTGGCGCAGAGATGTTAATGCCGTACACTGGGGTTGTGACTGCGATATCAGGAACAGCAAGCAGTCTTGGTGCAGGAGTAAGCCAGAAATTCATACTCAGAAAGAATGGGGCTTCTGAAACCAGCTGCCAGACAAACATTAACAGGGATGACGAAACAAACTATACAACAAGCTGCTATACCGTGTTTGCTGCAGGAGATAAATTAGGGGTAAGAAGTGAATTCACTGGAGCAACTTCTGGAACAGACAGCATAGGCAATATTTGCTGGGAGTGGAGGTGAGCAAAATGAAGAAAACAATCATTTTTTTATTCATTGCTTTGATTTTGGCAACAGCAGTATTCGCAGCCGATATTGCAAAAGAAAGAACAGAGATATTCAGCAAACTGCAGGAGAAAAAAGAGGCAGAAGGCATCATGTCTGCAGTAGAATTTTATTATTCAAAAGGCGCGGATATCTCACCTGTAAAGCTCATCCCTCTGCAGTCATGCGAAAACTGCTTTGTTCTAATCAGCTTTCCAGTGAGCTTTGTAAAAGACGGAGAATTGAGGTTTGATTTGCTTAATTTCGGAGTAAGCAATGCGCCCATAGAAATAGTAATGTCCGCAAACAACCAAACTAACCAAAGCATAAACATTACAGGGAACTATACAGAAATTGGATTAAACGGAACAATAGAGATAAATCAGACGATTGAAGAGAATGTCACGGCAAACATCACTCAAGAGCCTGAAATTGCTGAAACACATCCGGAAGAAGAAGTAATTCCAGAAGAAGAAATCGCTGTTCAAACACAAGGCAATGATATTGTCATTGAGGCAAAAGAAGGCGGGAATGTGGTTATTGTGCTGGGATAAGCATCACTTTGAAAGCTTGTCATTAATAGCCTTAAGATTGTATAGAATAATTTGCTGAAGTACCTGGCTTAATTTCTCGTCATCACGTTTCTTTGAACCTTTTGTAGAAAAAACATACTCTTCGAGCAAACCCAATGGAATGTCCAATATTGGGATATCATTCATCTGCAGGAAATGGAATGTTATGAGCCTT
>JAZDFJ010000112.1:0-4007 GCA_043807995.1 Candidatus Woesearchaeota archaeon | reverse complement strand
GGTGAGACTAAAATGCAAGAGGAAAACAAAGAACAGCCTACAATGCCGTTAATCGGCGACACAGCACCAGCGTTCAAAGCAAAAACAACAATGGGAGATGTAAGCTTTCCCGATGATTTCAAGGGAAAATGGATTATTTTATTTTCTCATCCGGCGGATTTCACGCCAGTGTGCACAACAGAATTCATGATATTCGCTTCTATGCAGGAAGAGTTCAGAAAGATCAATGTCGAATTAATCGGGCTCTCAATAGACAGCATCTATGCGCACATTGCATGGCTAAGAACAATCAAGGAAAAAATTGAGTTCAAAGGCATGAAAAACATAGAGGTAAAATTCCCTCTTATTGAAGACCTGAAGATGGAAGTTGCAAAGAAATACGGAATGGTGCAGCCAAATGCCTCAAGCACGCAGGCAGTCAGAGCAGTATTTATCATTGACGACAAGGCAAAAGTGCGAGCAGTCCTATACTACCCATTATCCGCAGGCAGAAATATGCAGGAGATAAAAAGGCTTATTATCGCAATGCAGAAAGCAGACAAAGAAGGAATTGCTACTCCGGCTAACTGGCAGCCAGGAGAAGATGTGATAATCCCTCCTCCAGGATCATGCGGAGCTGCGAAAGACAGAGTCGAATCAAAAGAAGAGGGCAAATATTGCCTTGACTGGTTCATGTGCTTCAGAAAGGACAAGACAAAATAAGCCAATGGAGAAAATAGCAGCATGACAAGACCGAGATTATGCAGGATAGTCAAGTCCAACCCGGAAGTTACCTATTTCAAGCCAAGAGGCATCCCTTTAAGAGAATTGCAGGAAACCACGTTATGTGTTGATGAATTCGAAGCCGTGAGGCTGAAAGACCTTGGCGGGCTTGAGCAAGAGGAATGCGCCAGAAAAATGGGCATTTCCCAGCCAACATTTCATAGGCTAGTCCTTTCTGCAAGGAAGAAAATTGCAGATGCAATAATCAATGGCAAAGCAATAAAAATAGAAGGGGGAAATTTCAGGCTAAGATAAAAAAAAAATGAAGAACATCTATTTAATTCTAATTCCTGCAACAATGCTGACTGGATTGATTGCATTATTTTTTTTCCCAGAGCCGGAGAATAATTTTTTAGCATACTGCTGCACTGCATTGCTTTTTACAGCAGCGATAGTCTTTTTAGTGATAAAACACAGGAGAGAAAAATGAAGCTGACAACATTGTTTGCCGCATTTTTAACAGCAATATTGCTCTCTTTAAGCTTTGTAAATGCTGAAGATCTCACATGCGCCTATTTTTTCTACGGAGATGGATGCCAGCACTGCGCGAAAGTAGAGCCACTGATAAATAATTTAGAGATACAATCAGACTTCCCTGTCGAAATCCGGAGATTCGAGATTTACAATAACCGCTCAAACATGCTTTTGCTAAATCAATATTTTGACGCCTATGAAATTCCGAATGCTAAAAGAGGAATACCTGCATTTCTAGTCGGAAACAAGTATCTGATAGGCGATTCTGCTATCCGGGATGCTCTTGAAAAAACAATGGAAGAGAACAAAGGGGCGGCATGCCCGAATCTCGAAGCCCAGAACGCACAAGGCATTTCTGGCAGCAAGCCACCAACTGAAAAATTGGATTCGCTGTCAATGCTCGCTGTGGTCGGTGCAGCATTAGTCGATTCAATAAATCCATGCGCAATCGCAGTATTGCTCATCCTGATGAGCGCATTATTGGCAGCAGGAGACAAGAAAAAAGCCATCAAAGCAGGGTTTGCATTCACAGTATCCATTTACATCGCCTATTTCCTTTTTGGGCTTGGCCTGTTCTCAGCTATCCAGGTATCAGGATTATCTTACTGGTTTTACAGGATAATCGGCATTCTTGCCATAATCATAGGATTAGCGAATATAAAAGACTTTATCTGGTATGGCGGCGGCGGATTTGTCATGGAAATACCCCGAAGCTGGAGACCTAAACTAAAAGAAATGCTTGGAAAAGTCACTTCGCCTATAGGGGCGTTTTTAATGGGCTTTATTGTGTGCCTGTTTGAACTGCCCTGCACAGGGGGGCCATATATAGTGATTCTCGGGCTATTGGCAGACAAAATGACTATGTGGGCATCGATCCCGATACTTCTGCTGTACAATTTTGTTTTTGTCTTGCCGCTGATTATCATAACTCTGCTGATTTATTCCGGATTTGCAAATGTAGAAAAGGCAACAAAGTGGAAAGATAACAATCTGAGAATTCTCCATCTGATAGCTGGCACAATCATGCTTGTATTAGGGATTATGATTACTTTCGGATTTGTATAGCCGCACAAAATAGAAAACCAGAGAGGACTGATTAGAAAAACAAGAGAAAATCTCAAAAACCAAAATCATTATAAAAACACCAGAACTCTCAGCCAATATGGCATTTGCAAAGAAAATCCTCATCATATTGGCAATGGCATTCATTCTTCTAGTGGCAGCCATTCCGGCGCAAGCCAAATCAGGACACATCACTCTCCTTACTGTTGTAGACTTGGGGAATGAATCAGAGGGTGGCACAGCAGACCTGTATCTTGATGTGCGCCAGGGGACTGGAGCAATCTTTATTGATTCTCTGCCATTGACAAAGCTCGATACTCAGATATCGACAAGAATCGCCAACGAGATCGCGTGCGATTTTCTAAGAAAAGACTGTTCAAAGTACGATTTTTTCTACAGGATAAGAGCAGATTCGAGTGTTGTCGGAGGCCCTAGCGCAGGCGCAGGCATTGCTGTGCTGACAGCCAGCGTGCTTGACAACCTAGATCTTAGGCAGGATGCTGCCATCACTGGAACAATAAACTCTGGAGCGATTATCGGCCCTGTATCCGGCCTAAAAGAGAAGGCACTTGCAGCGCAGAGAAAAGGCTTGAACATGGTTTTGCTGCCCTCGTGGTTTATTGCAGAGCCAAGCGCAGACCTTAATCTAAGCAATGCCAGCCTTGGCAATTTTAGCCTGATAAACTGGAGTGCTGAAAAAAAGGAAAGTGAAAAAGAATTTGAAGATTTTATAGAATCTTTTTCTGAAAATTATTCTACTAAAATAGTAAGAGTCTCTAATCTTGGAGATGCACTGTTCTATTTCACAGGAAAAAAGTATGACAATAAAAAAAATGAGATACTTGTCCCTGAAGAATATACGCTGACAATGAAGAGAGTGTCAGAAAGCCTATGCAAAAGAACAGAAGAGCTGAGCAAAAAGGCCAGTTCTTCTGCACCGCGTGCATACGCTGAAGATGCAAACATCTCAGGCAACGCAAGCTCGCTGCTGAGGCAGAGGGAGTCAACTCTTAACAAGACAAGAGCACTTCAGGAAAAGTCATCAAACTTAACAAAAGCAGGCAGGCATTATTCTGCAGCAAGCTATTGCTTTACAGCAAATGTTGCCCTGCAAAAAGAGATTTTCGGCTCTTTAAGCGAAGAAGAGCTTAAAAAGGAATTATTGCAGACAAAAAGGCAGATAGACAGGTTTGAAAAATACATCGACAATAAACAGCTTGAAACAATTGCCAATCTCGAAGTGTATATGCTAGTCAAAGAGAGGACTGTTGAAGCAAAGGAGCTGCTTGACAAGCAGGACAGGGAAAACATCTCTGCCTCTGAAACAGCATACGCCATTGAAAGATATGTGAGCGCCATAAGCTGGGCAGAATTCTTTGATTTTCCAGGCAAGAAAATCAAACTTGATGAAGAACACCTAAGAGCTGGTTGCCTTAAAAAAATAAAAGAGGTTGAGGAGAGAACAAACTATATGAGAATATTCTTTCCGGCATTGACGGGATCATTGGAAAAAGACCTCTCAGCCACCTATGAATCCATGAGCAACAGCGACTACGAGCTCTGCATCTTCACAGCAAGCAAGGTCAAGGCAGGGGCAGACGGCATATTGTCATCAGCATACCTTGACAGAGAACAGCTTAATTCGTTTATAGAAGAGCAGCTGTATTCTGTGAAAAAGCTGATAATATCTGAACAGGAGCAGGACTTTT
>JAZDFJ010000111.1:0-2767 GCA_043807995.1 Candidatus Woesearchaeota archaeon | reverse complement strand
GCCTCTGTCCTTACCATTGCTCCGGCGCTTCTCTCGCTCTGGCCTGTAATAGGGTATTTGCCCTCTTGAAGCGCAGTCAGCAAATCTTGCTGCGTGGTAGGCTGCAGCGTGGCTATTTCGTCGACAAATAAAACCCCCATGTGGGCCTTGTGGATCATGCCTGCAACAACCCTCTCATGCGACGGAGTTCCAAGGCCTCCGCTCTGGAAGGGATCATGGAGAACATCACCGAGAAGAGCGCCTGCATGCGCTCCTGTTGCATCAAAAAAAGGAGCCTGTTTTTTGTTGAAATTATCCACGATAATTTTTGGAAGCTGCTCTTTCGGACTCATTCTCTTGCCTAAATTAAGAAATATGGCAAAAGCTGCGAGAAACATCATTCCGCCCAGGAAAAAGGCGGCGAACATAAGGTCTGAATTATATTTTGATCTTGCCCACCATGGAGCAACCATTGCTGCAATCGCAATAACCAGCAGGAGAAGGTTCTGGCCTTTTAGAAAGCCCCCCATGCTCTGCATTTTTGCCTTTGCAATAACCTCTCTGCCCTGGCCTGCCTTTTCTGTTTTTATCAATGGAGAATTCTCATCATTGGGATTGGGAAATGAAAGAATATCGACAAGCTTTTCCTTTGGAAGAAGCTCTGCCAGTGCAAGGCCGAGCATTGATTTTCCTGTACCAGGCTCTCCTATCAGGAGAACATGCCTTCTCTGAAGAGAGGCTTTTCTTATGATATTCACTGCAGCATCCTGCCCAATAACCTGGTCTGCGATGTTTTTGGAGATTTTTATATCCGCAGTTGTCTTGAAAGCGGATTCTTTGCTGATTTTTTCATCTTTCTTGTCTTTTTTCTGCATAAATCCTGTATTTCTGCCATGTTTATAAATATTATTAAAATCGATTGGATGTGTTTAAAAAGTGCTTTTGCACTGCCTAGCGAACCTTAAATTTAAACATCTGCCACATTAGAATCTGGGAGAACAACGAAAAGTAAAACTGTGTGAGCGCAGTGCAAAAGTCGAGCAACAGCGAGATTTTAAACACACCCCAAAATCGATTCTGCTCTGTTCCGAATATAGCCCGGCTTTTGCCGAAGTTTGCCAATGGTTTCTTTAAGCACAGAGCATTCCTCCTCGAAAGGGCTGCTTAGTCGCGCATTCTTGTTAAAAAATAAAAGACCCGCTGAATGGCAAAAAGTACATTTGAGACAGAGTTTATTATTTCGGGTGTGTTTAAAATCTCCTAAGCGGAGGGTTAGCATCGGATTCGACTCCAGAGATTTTATCGTTTCTATCGTTGAAGCCCCGTAAGGGACGTCCCCCTCAACTCTTCAGAATTCTCAAACAGAAAGGCCTCATAAACTGATGCTAACCTACATTTTAAACGCGCCCTATTATTTCACAAAATATATAAAACTGCCATTGTTTTTCCTGCTTAAATGAGAGTTTGCATGATTATCGAAGCGTGGAAGCCGATTTGGTTTGGTGGGCAAGAGCTGGCCTATCAGCTTTCTTCTCAGCTTGCGGATAAGCACAAATGTTCTGTTGACCTATTTGTCATGAAAATAAAAAAGGATAAAAAAGTCTTTTCTCAGGATGAGAATTTCGGAAAAAGATTCCATGTGAAAAGAAGAGGTTTTCCAGTGAATTTTGAAAACAAGCTGCAGAGGATTCTCTGGAATTTGTTTATAATCTTTCCTGTGCTGTGGTCTCATTTCAAACACAAGTATGACATAATCCACGCATACCCTGATATGCCCGGCTTTCCAGGATGGGTTCTTGGGAAATTGTTGAGAGTTCCTGTTGTCTACATGGTGCTTGTCGCGAGCTATGACGGCGACGATAGCAAACGCGGGAGTAAAAAAACAAACAGCATTTTCACATCTGTGGAAAAATTCCTTCATCTCACTCTCAGGTATTCAACCATTTTCACTGTCGGAAGCTATTTCCTAAAATATCCGGCATCAACAAAGAAAACCATTCTTATAAGATGCGGATTCAACAAGGATGCAATAGATGATTATCTCAGGAAAAATCCAGCAGCTCCGGGCAGAGGCAGGAATAAAGAAATATTGTTTGTTGGCAGGCTCCATTACCAGAAAGGCGTTGAATTTTTGATAAACGCCATGAAATATCTCGATGAGAAATATAGGCTATCCATTGTCGGTGATGGGCCTGATGCAGAGGAATACAGGGCTCTTGTAAAAAAGCTAAATCTTTCAAACAGAATAGATTTCAAGGGAGTGCTTTATAATAGCGCGCTTTACAAGGAGTTCAATAGTTGCGATGTTTTTGTACTGCCCTCCCGCTTTGAGGGATTCGGACTTGTGCTGCTTGACGCGTTTGCCTTTGCCAAGCCTGCTGTGGCAACAAAGTCAGGCGGTCCTGAAGACATAATCAGCCACGGGAAAAATGGCTTTCTTGTTGAAAGGAATAATTCCAAAGCATTGGCTCTGATGATTGAAAAGGCGTGCTCTATTGATGAGCAAACAAGAAAGAAAATGCTGCAGGAGCAGAAAAAGACATTGAAAAAATTTACCTGGGAGAAATCTGCTGAACAGGTTTATGATGGTTATGTCACTGCATTAAAAGATTATGTGCAAGCGTAATAATCAAGGATATCATTTTGATCAAGAATGACTAAGATAATTGAGAATGACTAAGATAATTGAGAATGACTAAGATAATTGAGAATGACTAAGATAATTGAGAATGACTAAGATAATTGAGAATGACTAAGATAATTGAGAATGACTAAGATAATTGAGAAT
>JAZDFJ010000110.1:0-21863 GCA_043807995.1 Candidatus Woesearchaeota archaeon | reverse complement strand
TTCATAAATTCATAAAAAAAAAAACCAAAGCACCAGCGAGGAGATAAACATGGCGAACAAACAAAACCTGAAAAAAACAATAATGTTATTTGTTGTTTTAAGCTTGATATTTACACCGATAGCCCAGGCATTAAGCATTGCCAGGATTGACGAGAGAACAGCTATTGAAAAGGATCTCACAGAGAGGTTCGGCAGGAATGTCGAGGAGATAAGCGTTGAAAAGCTCAAAGAGGTGCTGACTGAAGAGGAATACGCCAAAATAATGGCTGTACTAAAGTTCAGGCAGGAACAAGCTGAAGAGGCTGAGCCTGAACAGACTGAGACACCTGACGAAACTCCGCAGGAACCTGAACAGGAGCAAACCAGGGTTAATGACGGATTAGATGACATGACAGCTGAAGATCTGTGCCTTGACACAGACCAAGATGGAGTGTGCAACACATACGACAACTGCCCAATGGATTTCAATCCTAATCAGGAAGACCTTGACAGCGATGGAGTCGGCACTATGTGCGACCCAAAATATAAAATAGGATATTCATGCGACAGCTGCGAATCATGCACAGCTCTTCTCCAGAGAGAGAGAGTGTTCAAGGTAAGGCTTACACAGGATATTGTTTCAGACGGCTCTGCAAGCTGCATCTCACTTGACAATCTGCAGCATAAGATACTGAACTGCAATGGCCACAAGATCACAGGCGACGGCGGATACGCAGGAATCGCTCTTATTGATTCAGATAAAAACCAGATACTGGACTGCGAGATAGAAAACTTCAACCAGGGGCTTTTCGTGAGCAACAGCAATAAAAACACCATAATCGACAGCGATTCGCACGGAAACAATATCGGCATTGAAATCCTCGGCGGAAAAAATAATAACCTAAGATTCAACAGCTTCTGCGGCAATGAGCTTGCAGACACTGATCAGGATATATATTCCAATACCATTGGAAAATTCAATTCCTGCGGAGGAGAAAACGACCCTGAGTTCGGATGCGTCTACACCTGCGGGCAGGACATGAATGAGTATTCATGCGACAGCTGCGAATCATGCACAGAACTGCTTCACACAGAGGGAGTCACTATCATCAATCTTGTCAGCGACATAACAATGGCGCCTGCAGAAGAGTCATGCTTTGACTTTTCAGATGTCGACGATAAGGTATTTAATGGCAACAACCACATGATATTAGGAACTCTTGACAAAAAGCCGGTGATTTTCGATTTAAACAATGCAGACAGCAATCTTATCAGAAGCTTTTTTATCAAGGATGCAACAGGCTTCAGGATAGAGAGTTCTGATGACAACAAGATCCAATATAATGTTGTGAGAGATGGTGTTGGAGGGCTTTTCCTCAAAAACTCAAAGAACAACAGGATTGCAAAGAACACCTTCTGCCACAATGTCGAGATGGACATCTACGAGGAAGAGGGGCTTTCAAACTTCGGAGCAGACAACAGGTGCTCAAAAGCAACAGATGGCTGGAATGACCAGGGAATGGACGCAGGAGAGTGCAAAGAGGAATGCGACGATATAGCACTCTTTGAAAGGCCTTTTATCAAAAGCTTTACTGTTGAACCAAAGCCTGCATCAGACCTTGAATATACTGCAACAGTTGTGTTGAAAAACCCGAATAATTTCCCTGTAAGAGATTTGGAGCTTTATTTCAATGCAAAATCTGAAGAGTTCGGCATTGGCTTTGGAATTGAACCAAGAGAGATTGACTTTGGCTCTGAAGAGGAGCAAACAGAAAAGTTTGATCTCCAGTTTGATGAAGAAGGAGCATATACTCTTACCGTAATATTGAGAAATTCAGCAGTTTATGATACAAAAACAATAAATCTTGATGTGACTGACCTGACTACATTCGTGCTTGTATCTCCTCAAGACCAGAATTACGAGCAGATTGTTTTCCCGAACAGCGAATGGCTTGCACAGGGAAAAATGGCTTCAGACCTTTGTGCGATGAATGAATACTTCCTGACAATTGAAGACCCTGAAGGTTCTGTTGTCTATGAGTGCGGCTCTCAAACAGGAGATTTTCTCCTTGAGACAAGCAAAGGCTACAAGATATCAAATGAACCCTGGGGTTTCAGATACCATTACTTTGAGAGAGAGCAGGAGGAATTGGGAATTTACATCTTCGAGCCTGGAAAAGAGAACATGTTTGCGGTGCCTGAATGCTGGAGAGGAAAGACAGCCAAAGAACTCGCAGGATCAATTGCTGCGCAAAACCCCGAGAATGAAGGCTTTAATTTTGCGATAGGGCAGTGGAACTTTGACTCATACGGCTGGGTATCTTACATCTATGATCTTCCTATACAGGGAGCAATCATAAACCCAAAGGCTTCGCTTTACTTTACAAGCCAGCACAATTACGAATGGGCTGTTGAGTGCCCTGCAGAAACACAGGAAGAGACTCTTAATGACGCAGAGATCACACAAAAAGTATACGGCAGAGTAGAAGCAGTGTCTTGCGTCAAGGAAGAGTTGCTGCCTGCTAAAGCAGAAGTCTCATTAAGAGAGTTCAACGGAGTCGACAAAGAGGCAGGTCATGTTATCGAGAGCACAGAAACAGACGACCACGGGATATACTCGCTCGAGGCAAAGCCAGGCACATATTTCCTTGTTGTGTCAGATGCAGAAGTTGACTTCCCAGTCTACACTATCGGCCTGTACGGCGGCATAGAGCAGTTCAAGTGGGAAGACAATGTCAATGACTTCAGAGTTGTCAAAGTGAGCGCAAGCGAAGAGCTGAAAGAAAGGTTTGTACTCGAGACAATCTGTGAGTAAAGACGATAACGCGATAGCGGCATCCGGCGAACCCTAAAAAACAGAAGCGACAGAGATTAAATCGGGTGAAGACACAAAAACAAAGAAACGATGTGAGCGATGCCGCGACAGCATCCGACGAACCCTGAAGAACAGAATCAGCAAGGGATTAAATCGGGTGAAGACACAAAAACAAAGAAACAATGTGAGCGATGCCGCAACAGGCATCCAGCGAACCCTAAAAAACAGATTTTAATTTTTTTATTTTTTTATTTTCAAACCTTAACACGAGATTATGAGGGATAGTGTGGCGCATAAGAGAAGAACAGAAGAAGAACAAGTAGAAGCGTATAGACGGAGGCTTATGAAAGACGTAGTACATCATGTGCCCGATGAAGACGTAGCGAGGAGAATAGAATCAATTGAAAAAATACCATACACAGTTCTAAGAAGAGAATACTATTGTGAAAGAACATGGAATCGAGCTTTAACCGGCATGATAGCTGGTGCTGCTGCAGTGTTATTAGGAATAATTGTGGCTTATGGAAAATCTCACAGCCAGGCAACAACCACCAGCCAGCCTTTGCCGCAACAACAGATTATGCAAGCGCCGAATGACTCGATTGCATCATTTTGGCTTCCTGAAGCAAAAAGTGCAGAGGCAGATGCAAATAGGCCGCCGAGAGCAATGTTAAATAAAACAAGAGCTCTCAATGATTCTCTTTTGGACTGATTCTTTTATTTTTTTAATTCATTAATTTTTCATTAACTTCTATTTATTACCCTTTTTCCTGTCAGGGAATCCCTGAATAATGCCAGCCTTTGGCTGGAGCTATGCAAAAACTCATAGTTTTTGCCGTTGCCATGCAAAGCCAGAGCAGAGCTCTGGATAAATAGATTTCTGTTCACAAAGGTCGCATCTCACACTGGAAAAATGCGAGATTTGAACATATGGACGATTAATCATAGTTATAAATATGTATAACCATGATGAATCATAAAAATAACGCCTTTCTCGTTAAGAATAAAAACAGAAAACAAAGAGCAAAAACGGAAAAGAGAAGAAAGACAGAAAAACAAAAACGCTCACAATCCCAATCTTTTATCAATGTCCTCAGCAATCCTCTTGAGATTGTCAAAGGTCTGCTCAACCTCTGTCTCTATCTGGCCGATTAATTCCTGAAGGCTGTCGACCTTGAGAACATACCTGTTTCTGTTGGCTGTGACTATGCCTGAAGACATCAGCTTGTTGAGGTGGTGCACAACAGTGCCTCTTGAAAGGTCTGTCTGCTCTGCGATCTCATCGCTTGTCATGCCTTTGTCAGACTTTTTCAGGGAATCAAGGAGTGTAATAAATATCCTGAAACAGCTCCTGTCCTTGTCTCTTTTGTTGAACAGGCCAATGCTCTCGCCAAACCACTGCAGCTCAAAGTTGACATTGCCCTCTTTTGGAGTGCTTGACCTGACTATTGTTATCCTTGTAAACCTCATGCTTCTGCAAAGAAAAGGTTATTTATATGTTTAACTGAAAAAAAGGCTTTGCCCGAATAGAGCCTGAAAAATCAGCGGAAAGAGAATTTATTTAACAAAGAAGGAAAAGAAAAGAAGAAAAGAATTTGTTTAGCATCTTTGAAATCCTCGACTCTGAATCCGATTGCCCTGCGCCCCCGAAGGGGCCGACCCCGCGCGACGGGCTCGCTTGTTATTCGCAAGGATTTCAACCTGAGGAAGCTAAACAAATACAAAGAAAAGAAAAAAACAAATTCCTGATAATCACATGAGCATTATGCCGTCTTTGATTATTTCCTGCTCTAAACCTTTTTTTCTGCTAAGCCTGTCAAAATCAGCTTCTGCATAATAATGAGGCTGGATTTCTTTCTTAAATCTGTTCTTAAGTTTTTCAATCAGCTCTGTAATCAACAGCTCGCTATTTGCATCATTTTTTTTCAGGATTATTGCAATATCAATATCAGAGTCTTTTCCCTGTGTGCGTTTTGCATATGAACCAAAAAGTATAACTCTGTTAAGGTTTTCAAGGTTGATATTTGTCAGCTCATAGACAAACTCCCGCAGTATATTCAGCACAAAAAAATCAGGAGCATTTAGCTGGCTTTTTTCTGTTTTCACTATTTCCAGGATTTGCACGGCAAAAGGGCTGCTCAGATTCATTTTGTAATAACAGGCCTTCCCAACCTTACTTGATGTGATTATGCTGAATTTCACAAGCAATAGCAGGAATTTTGACAGCGCTTTATTTCCTGTCTTTGTCAGTTTTTGTATCTCTTTTCTCGAGACTGCTTTTCCGGGCGCTTCTGAAAGGACTAAAAGTATCTTCCATGCGGTTCTTGTTCCAAGGCAAACATCTATAAGCATTACTTTTTCAACTCCGTCAATATATGCACATAGGGCTTGACAATGTTTTCCAGAAAATAAGAGGCTTTCCGGGGACTTGTTTTTTCCTGTTTGGAATAATCTTCAGAATAGTATTGCGCTTTTCCCCTCTCCTGTTTCCCTCTTTTCAAAAGAACAGGGAGAGTTTTTTCTTTCAGCCTTTCTGCGCTGTAATAGATGTTTTTAGCCTCTTTCAGAAGTTCAATGAGCCTTATTTTTAATTTTTCATCTCTGATAAAGTATTCTAAAGCGAAAATTGTTTTGGAATGAATCTCCGGACTTGATATCTTGATATTAAATTCCTGGGCAAGAAAAAACTTTGTGAGATTATGCATGGAGTAATAACCAGAGATAATGCTCCATCTGGGGAAATCAAGGATATTCTTTTCTGCGTGCCGCATATCTTCTTCAAAGGCAGTGTTGTGGAATTCTGTATAATTATCTTTTTCAGTTGCAGGAAGGATACTCCATTGCAGCTCTGCATTGTTATTTTCAGGTTCATCATTATTCATTTAATACACCTAAGTGTAAGAAACACATCTTTATTTAAATACTTTTCCACTTTAGTGGATTTATATGAGCACTTTAGTGGAAGACCGATGTGGCACACCTGTTCCACGCATTCTTTCCAGCTAAAGAGCTTGTTCATATTAACCTGTTCAGAGCCTCATTGCTCCGTATAAGACAACCCCATTGATTATGTTATTTCTTAATCCCTTTGAAAGGTTGCTTAATCTGCTTTCAAACAACAGGTTGATTTTCTTTTTTAACTCTTTCTCATATTTTTTCGTGAAAATTGCGGTTTCCTTTGACTCGTATATCTTGTTATTTGAATGATTAATCATAGTTATATTTATGTATAATTATGGTAGTTTGTTAAAATACCACACCCTGTATGGCTCTGTTGAAGAGTTCTCGAAAAGAAAAAAAGAAAGAAAAAAATTAAACCAAAATATTATCAATCAACAAACTCTCCTGCTGCCGCATCCTTTATCAGGTTTGTGAATGAATAGCCTGATGAATCCGGCAGGTTATACATAGGCACAGGCTCCCATGAGGCAAAGAATGCATCATGCGTTGTGCCAAGCAAGGGCTTGAGCAGGTTCATGTATGACTTTGTGCCCTGATAGAATTCATAGTCGTTTGTTGCAAGCAGGTAATTGTATATCACTCCAAATCTAACTCCCTTTGAAGTAATGTAGCTCTGCATATCAATCAATTCATTGTAATCAGGATTCTGTATATTGACAAACCCGTGGTCGATATGGTAGTGGTCAAGCCTTCCGCCAGTTGCTGCATATAAAAGGTCGAACCATTGCTTGTGCACTTCCGGACCATAAGCATAGCCAGGCCCAGGCCACACCTCTACAACTCCTATTTTTATATCAGGATACCAAGCCCAAAGCATGTCAACGACTGTCTTCACAACCTGCGCTGTTTTTATCATGCCTGCCTCTGTACTGCCCTCTGTTGCGTCAAAGTTGCAGGCAGTGTCGCTAAGACCTGAATAAAGAGGCTCGTCCATAGTGTAATAAACGACATTCCCGCCTGCTGCTCTAATCCTCTCGATCTGCACTCTCGCGGCATTGGCCGCATTCACGCCTGTGCAGTCCCAGTGCTTCACAGCCTCGCCGCCCAGTGCAATGGTTATTTCCCATTCGTTCAGCTTTGTGACTGCGTTTGACAATTCTTCGTCAGAGACTTGATTCGCAAGAACGCTTCTGGCAAACTGGAATATGTCCACATCCTCTCTTGCAATAGCCCAGTTCTCTCCCTGATAAAACAAGTCATGGAAATCAGCAGAGTGAACTGCAGGGTTGAACCACACAAGCCTGCCGTCAAAGTTGAATGGATCTGTCTCCTCAGGAGGATTTGACGTAGGTTTCTGCCACCATGCAGTCAGGTATTTTGACGGCTGGGCTGTCTCCTGTTTCGGAGCAGCTGTTTTCAGCGATGTCCTGAAAGCCTCTCCTACAGTGTTTTCATTTGCAACAAAACCGCTCATCATGATAATCCCAAAAACAGCCACAATCGCGACTATCGCGACAAGAAACAATCCGCTCTTGTCTTCAGCCATTAAAATCCACCTCTTTGTCTAAATATTATTGAGATATGATTATTCTATCCTCATTGAAATAAATACCAAAATTATCCAATCATCTCCACTCAGGCAGCAGGCTTGCCCTGTAAGTCACAGAGTATTCGTCTGTCTTGCCCATCTGCTCCAAATCAGCAAGTATCTCATAATCATTATAGTCAGGCACAACAAGATAAATGACTATTTCATTATGGCTCTGCAGGTCCTGCTTTGTTATCTCAAACAATCCTCCGTTTGTCTCTGTGAATGTTACGCCTCCCCTGTACAGAGAGTCATTCAGCTCCACTTTCGGGATTTCCGCGCATTCCTCGCCGCCAAATGGATTCAAAGGCTCTGTGTCATAGCAGTATTCAGATGCAGGAATAACTACCTGCCTGAGTGAATAGTTCTCTCCCATATTTCTTGTTATAAATCCCTGAAGCTCGTATCTTCCTGAAACCAATTCTATCTCTGCGTCCCTTTCTGAGCTGCCGTTCAGCTCTATTGCCCTGATAAATTCCGCCTCGCCAATGCCTGGCTCTCTTGTGAGTATAAGCATCAAATCCTCATCAGGATGCACATTAACTGCTGAACTTGAGAGATTCCAGAAGGAAACAGAGCCTCCTGCAGGCATTGAAAGCGAATGCTTGTCAACAATCTTCAGCATAACGCTCAAATTCTTTTTCACAATCTTTTCTGCCTCAACAACAGCCTCTGCTGTCTCGCCAATCTCCTGTAAGTCGAGAGGCGTGCTCCTGACAAAGTAGTCCTCGATATAGCCTCCGACAAAACAGCCGATGCACAATGGCAGGCTTGCATGCAGCACAGCCTCTGACTGGTCCATTGATGTTGAGCCGAGGAATAATTCCTCGTCTGCAGAATAATAACTAAGCGTCACTTCAGGAAGCGGCACATTGTTTGAATCAACAGTTGTTATTTTTATATCTCCTGAGTTTCTCTGGCCAGGGCTTGCAAAGAATGTTGACTCGACATTCTCAATCTCCAATTCCTGTATATCAGCAAGCAATGGCTCGCCGTTTCTCAGGTTGACCTCAATGGCGTACTGGAAAAGATATCCCTCGCCGTTAAATGCATCAGGGTCCCTTAATGTGACCATGACCGGATATGAGGAATCATATGAGAATCTGTAATCTGTGAGCTGTATTGGCAGGAAGAGCATGGCATTGAACCCCTGCCTTGCAGGCATTATAAGCTCTCCGGAGCCAGGATTAATCTTCATGTAAGACTGCCACCAAGGCAGGTATTTGAAGTCTATCTTTAGTTTTTCAACGTCATTCTGGTTTGAGTTGAGCATGAAAATCATCATGTTCTTGTACAGGCCAGTGAATATGGCGTTGTTCGGGTCGAAAAGAAGAGTGCTTTCCCTTGAGCCCATTATCTGCAAAGTCGGTATTTCATTTGTCAGATGGAATTCTAATTCTTTTTTGGCTTTGCTCTTTCTCCATGTCTTTATTCCGCCCAGGTCAAAGCTCATGCTTCCGGCCACAGGAGGCATCTCAGATGCAGGGTCTCCTGAATAGGCAGCGATAACCTCTTTAGTTACTTTTTCAAGAAACCTGTAATCATTGTTCATCTCGAGCATGGTAATGTCAGAGGCTATGCCGTAGATGCTCTTGAAATCAACATCAAGAATTGTCTGGTATTCCCTCAACAAAGAGGTGTCGAAATTGTCCTGGTGAAGCTGCACAGGGAATTCCGCAGTGACAAGAATATTATCTTCTGTAATCCTTACAGTTGATTCCAGCTCTCCTGTTATTGTTATCTCAAACCTGCTTCTGTAATCGTCAAGATTATTCACGCACTTGCCGATATGAGTGTCAATGTAATCTTTTATCTGCGACTCCACTGAAAGAGAGCCCTGCTCTGCATAAAGCGATGGCCTTTCAGAGCTGAACTGGCAGTTTGATGTGCATGAGTCTGAGCTGTCCATGTAGAACCAGTAAGGTATCAGTATGCCAGAGCCTGGCGCGAATTCAAGCGAGTTGGACATTGTGGGCATGTTTGGTATGGCATACAGCCCTGCTCTTGTCGTATTGAAATATCCTCCCTGCGCTCCTATCCTGACAACAGCCTCTTTGCCTATCCTGTTCATGCAGCTGTCCACGAATTCAACAACATCTGCGACCTCTTCATTTTCACTTCCGAGCTCAGGAGGCTTTTCCTTGTTCAGTATGTCTTTGACAACAAAAGCAAGCCCTACTGAAAGAAGAAGGACTATGCCTATTATTATAAAAATGGATATCTGCGCTTTCCTGCCTTTTAGCTTTTTAATCAATCTCGCTCACCCTGTTGCATAATCTGTTGTTTCTCGGAGGATTGTCAAAGAACAATGAGGCTGACACATCATTGCCGTTGATGTCAATGCACACTGTGTCATACACCATGCTTGAATTCTGCAGTGTCAAAAGATCTTCAGTGTTCCATAACACAGCAGGATTTGACTCGTTAAGCGCGCCCTGTATTAATGTATAAGTATAGCCGCTGCCTTTCAATACAATCCTGAAGTTCAGGCTCTGCGCAGTTGGTATTTTAGGAACAATAGCTCCGCTGACAAAATAATCATAGACAGTTATTCCGTCGCCGCGGTCATAGCCCTGAGACTTCTGAGACTCGATATGCATGCTTGGCTGGCTTCCGAAAGTGCCTGAAGTTGTTGTGCCAGGCGGAGTCCTGTAGCCGGTGATGTGGCAGATCTCATTCTCTAAGTTGTCTACGACATCGAGATAGCCAAGAAACCTGCCGAACTTGTTGATGGCCCACTGTTTCCAGAGGTAATTATCCTCAGGAGCCCATATAAATGAAGAGATGTAGTTGAATCCGCGTGCAACACTGAGAATATTCCCCCAGTTGGCGTATGCGTCAGGACCATTGAAGAAGTCAGTGATTTCCTGCCACTCATCTGCAGCCTGATTAGCGTCGGCGAGCTGCTGGTTTAGGTCGAGAATTTGCTCGTCCTTTTCTGCAAGAATGCCTAGACGGGATTCAAGGGTTCCCTGAGCAGAACTAATTTTTCCATCTAGTTCTCCCATTAGAAGTTCACGATAATTCGGACCGTTAATATCAGTAGCAAATAATGGTTCATGACCTGTAAGTCGCGTATACATTTCTCGGAGTTGAGTGTTTGTAATTGGACCGATAAAATCATTTATTTGCTGTCTCGCATTTCTCAAATTATTAACTTCATTTCTTGCAGGGATAACCTCTTCGGTGTTATATCTGTCTCTTGCAGTATTTTGGACATCCAAATCTCTCCTCAACCGCACACTTTCTCCTATGGCTTCCTGCGCATCAGGGTCTGTGAATCTTGCTCTTTGGTAAGCAAGGAGAGCATCAGCTGCGGCGTTAACTTGGTCAACATTTTGATTCATACCTTGAGCTGCTATTTGTTCTGTTCTGAGAATATTGAGTGCTTGATTTGTATCAGAAACTTCAGCAGTTGCTGAATTCAAAAATTCAGTGTAAGCTTCGTAAGATGGAAAATTTAAGATATTAGAACCAGGCTCGAAAGTAATTCTTTGAGAAATCATCTCAGGAGAGTTTATTAACGAATTAATTGCATTTCTTTGAGTCCCATCAGATACGGTTATTTTATAAATTCCATCAGGAGGATTTTGACCGCCTAAAACTTCAATTTGATGCTGTACAAAAGTTCTTGCTTGAGTAATATCATTCACACGCACTTCATGATAAATAATAGCACTGCTTATCCCTTGTTGAGTATTTTGCACTCTACTCTCAAACTCTTCCACTTTTCCCATATCCTCATAGCTTGGCGTCCGTCCATTAGGGTTTCTGTTGTAATATACATGCATATCATCAGGATCCTGTGCAGTGCCCATCACAACATAGTTGCCTGAGAATGCCTGGTCTATGTTGCAGTTCACTCCCTGTGTGCCCTGGCAGTTCCTCTCAAGCGTCTGCTCGTCAAAGTCTGTCGGCACATACTGGTTCTGCTGTGCAGCGTCTCCAAGGAGTTCATCGCACACTCCCATTGGGTTGTCTGAGTATGGGCCGTTGCCGTTTGCCACAAATGAGCCCATGTCCATCAGCTGCTGTATCTGCGTCTGCAGCTCTGGTATGCCTATCAAAAGCTGGCATGCCCCTCTCCCTGCAGGCAATACTTTGCAGCCGTCCAGCTTTGCAATCACTCCGAATGTAAATCCGAGTGCTGTTGCAGGGTCTGTAAGGATCTGCGTTGCCATCCTTGATATGTCTTTTAATATTTGAGTGTAAGGTATGACTGAAAAGGCCTCTCCTGCCCAGAACTTGCAGGTGTTGAATGATTTTACCTCGCCGCACTGGTCAATCGGCATTCCCTGCTTTGCCCAGTTTGTAAGACAATATTCGTATTCACAGTTTATTGCCTCAAGCTTTTCAAGGTTGTGTATAAATCCCGGCACACACAATGTTGCAACACTCCAGAAAAAGCTCTGTTCAGGATCCATTGACTCTGAAAAGTTTCCTCCTCTTGTCACAAGGGATAATTCATCTGTCAATGGCCAGTCTTCCATCATTCCCTTTATTCCAAAAGGATCGTGCTTGCATGAGATGAATTTGCACATTGACTGTATCTCTGAGGCGCCAGGATAATTGTTCATTCTTTGAAGAGGATCTGATACTGTGGTGGTAAGCCCATTGGCTACTGCCTGGCCGGCAACAGGGACTGTCATCTCTATTGTCTGGGCAGTGCTGGCTATTGTATTGCCGGCTGCCTGCGGAATTGTATAGACATTGCAAAGCCTTTTCAGCATGTCTATCTTTTGCTGGGCGTTGACTAGTCTTTCCCTTATCGCAGTTTTTTTTGCTCTCAGCTCAAGTATTTCCTGCTCAACAGCCTCGGCCATGTTTCCTGAATCCTGAAGAGTCATTCTTAAAGTGAAATTCAATACCTGCGGGTTCCTTGTTATCCTGTCGCCGACAATTGAATACACAAGTATCGGACAGACATAGACCAGGTCATTGCCCTCTGTGATCTCGCCGATTGTAGTTCTTAAAGGATATTCAACAATAATGTCTGGAGTCTGCAATCCTTCTGTCAATAAAACAGGAGTGTCAAGATAAGCTGATATGCTTGTGTCTCCTATGCTGCCCTCGCACTCTGCTGCCTCGACAGTAAGTATTCTCTCGTTGACTGCAGAGCTTGACAGCCTTATGTGGGCGTAAGTGCTTGCCTGCCTTCTTTCCAGAAACTGCCTGACAAAGAGATTCGGGGAGTTCTGTGTCGATACAACACTCCAGTGAGTTGTTGGCTCGCCCTCTTCAAAGCCTAAAACATCTATTGATTCTGTCTGTTCTGCCTGAAGCCCTGAGGCATCTTTTGCATAGAATCTGAGCGTCGCAGTATAAGGCCCTGCCTGCAGTGCTGCAGAGACTGCCTGGCACTCCCAGTTTGTTGTCGTGCCTGTTATCTGGGTGCATGCTGCCTGAACAGGGTCTTGCTGGCCAAAGCCTGAAAAGTCAGCATAAACTAATGGAGGCTCTCCGCCTGTCTCGGTAACATTAAGCTTTAATATTATAGTGTCGCCTGTGGCATAGTATTCATTGCCTGAGCTCGGGCGTATCACATAATTCAGTATTTCAGGGAGTGTGTTGTCGCAGTAAAGCCTTGTTGTCAGCGTCCCTGTCAATTGATTGCCTGCATCATCTGAACTGCCTGCAGCCACATAGAGCTGGTATCCTGTGGGCCTTTCTGTACATGTCAGGCTTACTTGTGCAGTGCACCTGCTTGCCTCGCAGCTGTCAATTCTTTTTCTTGTAAAAGGAGAATCTCCGTCAAGGAATATGTTGAAATTTGAAAAGTCAGAGGCCTGCGAATCATGCTCTAATACAAGAGTGTTTGCTCCGGACTTGATATAGCACTTTGTCCTGCCTGCATTGCAGGTTGTTGTGCCGAGAAAAGATGCTGTCGGCGCTGTATTGTCAGACGTAAATGTGTACGAGAGTGTTGTCTCTCCTACTGTGCCGTCAGAGTTTGTCATCTTGACTATTACATTTGCGCTGTCAGAATTGACATTCAAAAATGCATTGCTGAGCCTGCATGTGAAAGGGTTTGTGCCAGAGCAGGATGCCGTCATGTCATAGGAATACATCGGGTTGAGATCGCTTATGTCAAGTTTGACCTCTGAAATAGAGGATTCTGCCTCTGTCACCGCAAAGAGTATGTCGATTGGATATGTTACTCCAAAGCGTATTGTTCCGATTAAGTCCCCGCCCTGCTTTATCTCAAGGCCTGAAGCAACAGGAGCTGTCGCATCAACAACAGCAGAGGCTGATGGGATTGCAATGGAAAAAACAGCAAGAACAAGCAGAAGCACAAAAAACAAAGGCAAAGATGCTGTTGCAAGCGCACCATTTCTAAAGCTAAAACTCATGATATCCACACTCAACCTCTTTTTATAAATGCGAATTCGCTTTTATCCTCTTTTTTAATATAGAGTATTTAAATAGTTTTCCATAGATTAGAGAATGATTAAGACAAAGAACAGAGAATGATTAGACAAAGATTAGACAAAGATTAGACAAAGAACAGAGAATGATTAAGACAAAGATTAAAGAACGATTAGAGAGCGGTGATAAAGCAGATTTATGCTTTGCACTTACGGCCATCACTTACTGTCATCCATTACTATCATCCATTAATGTCATCCACCACTCGCTGCCATCAAGATTATCGGCGTTAAAGAAACGCCGACAAAAGCCCGCCATTGGCGGGTGAAAATAACGGCAGGAAGAGAAGGAGAGAATGCAAAAAACAGGAATGCAAGAACACAGCTAGAAAAACAAACAAAAATAAGAGAATAAATGAAGATAAGAAAAAAAACCGCCTTATCAGGGTCAAACTCTCTTATAAATCCTGCCTCTATGATCAAGCACTCTTACAAAAATAATGTTCCTCGAGGTGTCAATATCTATCAAAGCCCGGTAATCCCCAATTCTCAGCTTGAAATAATCTTTTCCCTCGTAATGCTCAAGATACTTGAAAGGGTTGTCTTTCAATAACATTAGTTTTTTCTTTATTCTGACATTAAGCTCGGCATCACATTTATTCAGAAACTTGACAACACTCGGATGAAGCTTTACCTCGTATTTCATTCTAGATCAACATATTCAGATTCAGGAGTTTCCCTTGCAGATCTCAATGCATCCTTGGCAGAATCGCTAAGCTCGAAATCCTCGCCAAGCACGCTCTTGATAAACTCCAGATCCTTCTTGATGTCACATAAATCCTGATGTAATGCTTCAATAGAGTCGACCATACCGCACGATAACCAAAACTAATTTATAAATTTTTGCAAAAAACTGCTGATTAGGCTGACAAAACTGCTGGCAGGAAAAAGGAAGAGAATGTAAAAAAATAAGAAGAAAAGACAGCAAGGAAAAAAAAGAAAAGAATAGGAATAGAAGAACACAGATAAAAAAAAGAAGAAAAAAATAGAAAAAATTTTCTGCAAAAACTTATGTTGCCGGCGTGCCTACATTTACATCAGCCTGGCCCAATGTATTGGCACCTTTAGTCCAGACAACCCTTATTCCGCCTTCGCTTCCAGGCAGAGCAGTGATGTCAAAATAAGCTGCAGAATCACCGGTATTTCTTATTGTTCCTACCACTTGTTTTGCACTCCAGCCGTTTCCTGTATCAACTGAAACATACAGGTCAGTTCCTCCAAGCACCCAGACAACATACCATACTCCGTTTGAATCTGCTGCAATCTGCGGCGGGGATTCATGCTTGGCAGCATCAGGAATCAGATTCCCGATTTTTGCCTTTGGAGTCCAGCTTCCTCCTACCAGTTGCTTCACAAAGTAAGGTCCTCGTATGCACTCGGCATTATCAGCTGTTGGGTGCCATTCCATCCACACAATTCTTTTCTCTCCTGTAGGCGAAATCGCTGCATCAGGCACATAAATTGGAGCATTAGAGAGTGTCAATAAAGTCTGTTCAGCTTCCCAACTGCTACCAACAAAAGACCTGACCCTCAAATCCCATGTGACCGGGGCTGACGGAATCAGACCTGAAACCACTCCGAAAAGTCCTGAATCGTCAGCAACCATATCCTGAATTATAGGAGTGTCTTTTGTACCGCCATAAACTTCTGTTCCTGGCAAGGCGGTTGTTGTTGCAAATTTCTGGCGCCAGGTAAACTCAGTTGTGGGGATTTGTCCGCCCTGAGCCTGGCTATACAAGACATATACTGTATCGCCGTTTGCAGCAATTCTTTGGTTGCCGACAGTGCAATGGAATGGGCAGTCAACCTCAGCATCATTGTTGTTGTCAACATTCCCCAGATAATTTCCAGCAGGATGTTGTATAAAATTATCTTCCACAGACCATGCTCCAGAAGAAAGTACCTTAGTTGCAAGACCTAATCTCATTCCGCAATTAGTACCACTACATCCTCCCTGTCCAGGCTGCGCCCACAACATATGCAAGTTTCCATTTGTTGTAACAGCAAGCTTTGGCTTGGCAGTAAGCCACTGACAGCATCCCTGCTCAACACCAGGTATTACCTCACCAGCGCCTGCAAAGGCAGCGTCTCCTTGCGCAGATAAATACCTGACATTTGAAATGCCCCATCTGCCTTCATTACTCCATCGATGGTCTGCTGTCCAGACCAAATGCATTTTATCATTTGCAGTGTCTGTTAACAGAGTTATAAAATCGAATTTAGTGCCTGAAATCTCTCCTTTATCCTCGACAACTATTGATCCGTCAATCACTGCAGGACTAGAGTCAGGAGTGGAGTCAGATCCTGTACATGCACCATTTCCGCCACTCCCACCGTCATTGCAATCCATGCAGTATTCTCCCCAGGTTGCCGGGCAAGACCAGTCATCCAGGCTCCAGAGGCCTGCGCATGTATTGTCAGCAACCGGAACAGCAGCCTCTTCCCAAGGGTCACAAACTCCATTACAGTTGCACACCCTTCCAGGCTCTATAAACGGCTGAGGAGGATTAGTAATCTCCCACAAGCCAGTTGTCTCATTAAAGACTTCAACCTGCTCGCCCTCAGAATTATCAGTAGGGGTGATACAGCCAGGATCCTCGCCATGGCCTCCGCCAAAATCCTGAACCCAACCTTCACAACCATCATTGTCATTGTCATTTCCGTCTTCGCACTCATTAGAAGCAGATGCATATTGGCCGCAATCACGAGGACAAGTGTAAACGCTCTCACCAAGATCATGGTCACACCTATCATTAACAGAATCGCCGTTGGCACATTCGCCAAGAGCAAAGCCAAGAGCAGTCTCTAAAGTTGAATAATCAGCATTGCCAGGGTCAAAACCGCCATTGTCACCGGAAGAAGTGCAGGTTATAGATGAATGAACAGACTCTGAAGTAACAATGCCAAAATCGCCACCTTCGTTCACAGCAATAGTTGTTGCTCCAATCACGATGTAAGTAAACTCATTAACACCCGAACTGGCGTAATCTGCATTGTCCTCTATACCAACATAGCCAGCATAAGCTCCTGTTGTACCAGCTGACCAAGGTTCTTCTGCATCAAAAGGCACAACACCAGCATCAAAGCCAGCTGAAACAAAATCATTAACAACACAAGCTGCAAGAGCTGCAAAATCAGCCGAACCTAAGCAGGCATCAGGAATAGCAAACTTTCCGTCATTGTCTGTACGATCTGATAAGTCAACAGTACCCTGCATTTTGATGCTGATTACCTTATAATCAAAAGCATAAGCAGAAAGACCGGCTGTACTATGATCCCAAAGCACATCAGCAGCGCACACAGGATGAGCTGCTCCGCCCGAGTCAGATGTAGCCTGGGCAACACGAAGAGTAATCCCCCCGAGTCTGGCGCCTACAACATAGCTGAAGCTGTTAAGAGTAAACTCCAAGATATGCTCATCTATAATAGTGTAAGGCAAAGGCTCAAGCACCCTATTATGCAAATGAAACAGCAAAGGAGGATTCTCCCTTGAAAAAGGAGGGCTGTAAGCCATCTGAACAGTCATAGGATCTCCTGGGAAAGTTGTTCCATCAGGACCAAAATCATAAACAACAGCACCATCAGGATCAAGACCCTCAGGCCAACCACCAGGCAATTGAACAGAAGGAATGTTTTCAGGATCAAGAGTCTCAATAGTAATCTCAGTCTCGCCACCAGGAAGCTGAACATCAGCAGGAATATCCATGCTCAAGCCATAATCACCACTAACACAAGTAGAACCAGGCTCAGGAGTACAAGCAGTCTGAATACCGGCAAAACCATCCTTCCTGTCAACAAGAGTCTCGCCGCCAAAACCATAAAGCCTTAACTCAACAGTACCAGACTCAACAGGCAAACACAAAACACCATGAAAACGAGGATCAAGACTAAAATCATCAATAGTGAATTTCTGGATATTCTTCTCATCCTTAATAATAAAAACATTATAGCCAGCATCCAGGGCGTCAATGACCATGGCAGCATAAGGCTCCGACCTAAAAGGATGTTCAGCAGCTCTTACAGCATCAGGCTCACTCACAATACACATAGTATTATAACCGGCAGCAACCTCATAAGACTTAGTCAAAGCATTGCCCTCAGCAGTAACCTGCAAATCAGCACTCAGCTTAGACTCAAACTGTTTTGTCTTAGAAACAGCAGCCTGGCCAGAAGCCCTGCTTATAACGCTATAGCCAACAATAACAACCAAAACAACAACAACAGCTATCATCAGATAAACCAAGAAATTAGCACCTTCGCCCTTTTTGCTCATCATAAAAACACACCTCTTTTTTTGAATAAACTATTGTAACCAAAACAATATAATGCCTAATATAAACATCTATTTAACAGCAAACTTTATAAATATTTTCCTTTTCTAATAATATAATATAGACAATTAACAATATAGGTGATTATAAAAAATAATAATCAACCTAAAATAATAATCAACCCAAAAACACTGGAGGCCATTCTCATGAGCAAAGCAAAAAAGAACAACAAAAAGCAGGCATACAAGGCAAAGGAAGAGAGCAAGACTCACGCGCATAAGCAGGAGACAAACGTCCCGGCAGCTGTCGACGCAAAAATGACCTCTCTTGAAAAAGTAACCCCTCCCCCGCTTGAGGGAGACTTTGCATTAAAGAAAATGGCCGAGCTCAAGGACAAGCTTGAAACCCTAAAGAAAAACGTGATGGGCAAGTTCTCGGAATACATCCTGGGAATCTCTATTCTTCCGCCGAAAAAAGACGAGACAGACCTGAACAGGGTTGACATCGCAGTCCTTATCGACGACACAGACAGCAAGACAATGTCAAAGTTCGAGCTAAGAGAAAAGCTTTATGCAATAATGCAGAACATGGCAAAGGAGATTGACAAGAATATTAATCCAGAGCCGCTGCTGCTGTCAGAATTATGGCAGAACTGCTATGACGCAAAATACGACCTTCTTGAGCTGGTGTCTGCAAGCGCTTCAATATTTGACAAGGGAATGCTTGCATCTATCAAAATCGCTGAACTGCACAAGAAAATGGTGCTGAAAAAGTTCGAGAAATACATTGTATCCTATGTTCTTATAGGCTCTCAAGTAAGAGGAAAGGCAGAGCCGACAAGCGATATTGATGTGTTCATAGTCATTGATGACACTGATGTCAAGAAAATGACAAGGATAGAATTGAGAGACAAGTTAAGGGCTATCATCATCGGAATGGGATTTGATGCAGGCCAGATAACTGGAATACAGAACAAGATAAACATCCAGATATACATCCTGACAGACTTCTGGGACTTTGTCAAAGAGGCAAATCCTATAATATTCACGATGCTGAGAGACGGAGTTCCGTTCTATGACAGGGGAATGTACATGCCCTGGAAGCAACTGCTTTTGATGGGAAGAATAAAGCCAAGCCAGGAAGCAATTGACATGTACTCAAATACAGGAAAGCAGATGATTGAGAGGATAAAGTTCAGCTTAAAGAACATCTGCGTTGAGGACATATTCTACGCTGTACTGACCCCGACACAGGCAGCCTTGATGCTTTACGGAGTAAATCCGCCGACACATAAAGAGGCAGCAGATGCAATGAGAGAAGTCTTTGTGAAAAAGGAGAAGCTGCTTGAGGAGAGCTATGTCAAAATACTCGAGAACATCGTAAAGCTAAGAAAAGATGTCGAGCACGGCACAAGAAAAGAAGAGATAAAGGGAGCTGACATTGACAGGCTTTTGGCTGACACAGAAAAATACCTTGAAAGGCTCAAGAAGCTGTTCGAGCAGATAAAAGTGAAAAAGGAAGAGGAAGGAGTGATAAGCAATTATGAAAACGCAATAACTGCAGCAAGAGACGTGCTAAGGCTCGAGGGCATTGACAGGATAAAAGACACAGACGTAGTCAAGACCTTTGAGACAGAGGCAGTCAACAAGGGATTAGTGCCGCAAAAGCACCTCAGACTGTTGAAAGACATTATCAAGGCAAAGGAAAGCTACGAGGCAAAAAAAATAACAAAGCAGGAGATTGACGAGGTGCAGAAATCTGCAAAGGAATTCCTGAAATTCATGGTCGAGCACATACAGAGAAAAAGAGGCAGAGAGCTTGAAAAGACAAGGATAAGAGTGAAGCACGGCAAGAAGTTCGGAGAGGTCACACTGCTTGACAAGGAGGCATTCATCATAGAGGACATTGACGCAGAGACAAAAGAGATTACCCGCGGAGACCTGACTCCCGACGGAGCAATAAAGAACATAAAGAAAAGCTCCATGGAAGAATTCGAGAAGGCGCTCTCAAAGATAGAGATACCCATGAAAGTCTTTGTCAAGGAGCCTATATTCGAGGACCTGAAAAAGATATTCGGCAAGGACGTTGAAGTGCTGATAAATTATTAGTTTAGGATTTGAAATTTTTTTATTTTCTTCTCTTTCTATTGAATTTTAATGCGACTGCATCATCAAGAATAAGCCTTGTCATGATGCTCTAAAGAAATAATATAGACAACATTGCCTTCAATCTTGTATATCAGCACAAAACTTCCGAAATGGATTCTTCTGTAGCCGGCAAATATATTTTTCAGAGGCTTGAAATGCTCTGGGTTCTGTATTAATTCAATAAGCTTGTTTTGGATCTGTCTGAACAATAATAAATCTCTTTTCTTGAGCTTTTTCATTGACTTCTCAAACTCGAGGCTGAATTCTATTGTATAATCCATCACAAATCCCTTACATACTTGACAGCCTCCCTCTGGTTCAGCTTTCTGCTCTTGCCTTTCTTCATTTCATTCTCTATAATCCTGTACCTTTGGCTGCTTTCGTCAAGAATTCTCCTTCTCAATATGTCGAGTATCAGCTCCTGAAGATTCTTGTATCCGCAGTCCTGATAGCATCTGCTCGACGCCAAAAAAAGGTTTTCAGGCATAGTCAGGCTTATCTGCTTTGTTTTCATGAAATCACCGCCAGTATTATTAAGTACGGGAAAATACTTTATAGTATTTAAAGCTTTCCATTCGCTGGGCTTTGTCCGGAACCTCAGAGAGGTCTCGAAATGTTAATTTCGAAATCTTTCGTAGCACGCTCGTCTCGCTTTTGTAGTCATTTGTTACACGAGTTAATTATAATCGATTAATTACTCTGAAAACTCGCTTGGTGCTACCTCAGAGAGGTCTCGGAAATACGATTTCCGCTACTTTTCGGACAAAGCCCATTCGCTGGCAGATTTCTGAGGGGGCATGCAAAGCAAGCTGAAAAAAAGAGTTAATTAATCTTTCCAGAGAAAAAACGGAAGATTTTCGGGAGCACAACAGATTTATTCTCCAATCAATCTCCCAAACCGCAACCTATAAAAGAAGGCACGGCTTATTGCAGTCATGCACGCAGGAAAACAGCAGGACATCATAACTGAAACTGACGAGCTTCCGCTCGACAAAATCCCGAAGTCAGAGAACATAAGCTTTAAGCCGAAATTCACTGCAAGATACAGGCTTCTTCTCGGAGACAGGTATGATGAGTTCATCAAATTCTCATTGTCATACATCAACAAATGCATCAGAGTAAATACATTAAAAATCACGATTCCTGAGCTGAAAAAAAGAATGAGCCAGAACTGGAACCTGAAACAGATACCCTGGTGCAAAGAGGGATTCTGGATAGAGCACAGAGGAGAGGGCAATGAAAAAAGGTTTGACATAGGCAATACAATAGAGCATCAGCTTGGATATATCTATGTGCAGGACGGAGCCTCGATGATACCGCCTATAGCTCTTGAGCCAAAGCCAGGCGAAAAAGTGCTTGACATGTGCGCCTCTCCAGGCAGCAAGACAACAGAGATTGCACAGCTCATGGAAAACAGGGGCGTGATAATCGCCAATGAAATGCAGTGCTCCAGAATAATACCATTAAGTGCAAACATGCAGAGGTGTGGTGTATTAAACTCTGTGATAACAGCAATGGCAGGCGAGAGATTTCCAAAAGCAGGAATGCTGTTTGACAGGATACTTGTCGATGCACCCTGCTCAGGAACAGGCACTATCAGAAGAAACCTTAAGAACATAAAGATGTGGAGCCCTGAGCTTGTAAAGAAAATGTCGCTGATGCAGAAAAGCCTGATAAGCTCTGCATACCAATGCCTTAAACAGGGAGGAACTCTTGTGTATTCAACATGCACACTCG
>JAZDFJ010000109.1:0-7992 GCA_043807995.1 Candidatus Woesearchaeota archaeon | reverse complement strand
TGTCAAGCATACTGTTGTGACTTCTTCAAAGCTGATTGAGTATTTCAGGATGAGCCTCATATATTACCAGCTTGTCTCGGGAAAAGGCCTGGAATTCGACCGTATAAAAGAATATGCTCCGGGAATGGATCCAAAGAGAATTGACTGGAAAAAGTTCGCCAAGACATCAAAGCTTTATATCAGGGCTTTCAAGGAAGAAAGGCACTTTGACATTATTGTTGTTCTTGATGTTTCTGACTCAATGCTTTTGGGAACAACAGAATTCACAAAAAACCAGTTTGCCTCTATAATCGCGGGAGCAATAGGCTTTGCAGCTGGCGAGGCAGGAGATCTCTTTGCTGTGGCAATGTATTCTGACAAGGTAAAAGTGGCCCTTGACCCTACAGGAGATCTTTTCAAGGTGCTTAACATTGTCGCCGACAAAAACAATTACAGGGGAAATAAAGACTGGCTAAACCTAAGCACCACCCTCATAACAAACTACGATGAGAATTCGATTATATTCATTGTTTCAGACTTTATAGACACAAATCCTGAAGAGTTCCTTCCTGAACTGGCTGCTCATTTTTCAAAGGTGTACGGCATAATGATCCGCGATCCTATAGATGACGAGCTTCCACGCGGAGTCGGGAGGGCATATCTTAAGAATGTTTCTGGAACAGATCCCCGCCTTGTCAACTTTGAGAGCGCAAAAGAAGAATATCGGCTTTTAAACCTGAGGCATATCGAAAGAATAGGAGATGCATTCCACAAGTATGACCAGCTGTTTTTCAATTTAAAGACAAACGAGGATTTTGGAACTGCTTTTATTAATGCATTGGGCGCAGAAGAGGTGATTATCTATTAATCTCGAAATATCCTCGCTGAATATTGTACTGATAGACCCTGTCAAGAATATCCTGCTGCTCTTTCTGCTTGTATTCCTGACATTCATGGCATATTTTGTAATGGCCTATATCAGGAGAAAAAGAGCTGTTCATTTTGGAAACCTAAGCACTTTGAGAAAGGTGCACGGCATCAAAAGGTTTGACACAAGCCCGCTGATTTTAGTTACAAAAATAATAATCATAAGCATAATATTCCTTGTGGCAACAGGCTCTATAGAGATAAGACAGCAAAGGCCTATAATGAACCAGGACTATGTTTTCCTGCTTGACAGCTCCTCAAGCATGGCCGCCGCTGATTTCGAGCCAAACAGGCTTTCTGCTGCAAAGCAGATCTCAAAGAAATGGCTGAGCGCTCTTCCTGAGGAGACAAGAATAGGCTTTGTATCATTTTCCCAGGATGTCGGGAATGCTGTACCCCTGACTATTGACAAAGGAATTATAAAGAACGAAATTGAATCTGTTGCAATAAACTACTCAAAAAGCGGGACTGCCATTGACTACGCCATTAACTTTGGGCTTGAGTTTTTTGACAAGGAAAGCCAAAACAAGAGGATTATACTCCTGCTCACTGACGGAACAGAGGATGTCCTGCCAGAAACTGTCGCAAGAGTCAATGCGCTGAATGCCAGAATATTCACCTTTGGCATAGGCGAAAACATGACAAACGAGTCATCCGGATTCCTTGCTGACGAGGAAATCCCTGAAGAATTCAGGAATTCTTTTAATGCCAAAGAATTCAATTTTACAAAGCTTCAGGAGCTATCGGCCAAGACAGGCGGAAAGGCCTTTCAGATCAGCGATTCAGCACAGCTGACAAACGCCCTGAATGAGGCAACCCTCGAAACTGTTTATGTGAAGCTCAACACAAGCTATTATGTTTCAATACTGATTGCGCTGCTTTCAATACTCGAGCTGGTCATATATGCAAAACTCGGGGGGATATAGCAGAATTCAGGAGAATCGATAGCCAAGAGCGCGTGTTTTTTAGAGGGTAACTCTCTGGACAGGGCGCGAATCTTTAGGCTCTGTCCCGAGTCGTTGCCTTAAGGTGAAAATTTCCTAAAAACACAACATCCTGTGCGTAGTGCGGGGGTGTCCCTTACGGGGGCACAGCACCTTTCAAGCACAGAAGGCTAAATTTTCAAGGCAAACAAAAATCCGAAGAATTTTTGGTGCACCAAAAACCTTTGGTTTTTGCTTGCAAACAAAATCGAGTGATAGCGAGATTCGGGACAGGGCGCGAATCTTTAGAAAAATATATAAAAGGGCAGTATTTAATTTTATTCAAACAAGAAAGAGGTGCTTTAGGTGGCAAGTGATATTGTGCTTATAATAGTTTCTACAGTCACTATTCTAAACTCTGCTCTTATCCTGCTGCTGTACAGACATCTTAAAAAGGTTTTAAAAGACCTGAATTTCAAGCTTAACGATATAAACCTGGATACAAAAATTGCCGATGTTTTCTCAGGCAGCCAGGAAGAGGACAAGAGCCTTCACGACCTGGCGAATGATCTTTTCGAGCATGTGAAGATCAAGTACAAGATAAAAGCTCATTCTTATTCCGACGTAATAACCAAGCTCGGCAAAATGAGCGATATTGATGACAACCTAAGAGACAGCCTTATTGACTTCTTTGAGCACATGATTGTTATTTCTTACAAAAAAGAGGGGCCTCATTTTGAGCACGAGAAAGAGTATCTTAAGAGCAAGCTCAAGTCTATTGTGAGAGTTCTACAGGACGACAAGTAGGAAGCAGAAAGCCATATCAAAGAAGTCTCTCAGTTTTGCAAAGAACAGCATATATCGCAGGAATCAAATCAGAACAATGGCATAATTCCTATTATGACCAAAAACGTATACACGACAATAGCTATCTCTATCAGGAAAACAAGGTATTCCCACCAGGCAAGGCTGAACAGCCAGGGCTTTTCTTTTTCACGGCCATTAAGGTTAACGCCCTGTTCATTGCCTGAATCCGGATTATCAGAATAGTAAGATAGCTCTGAGCTGGATTTTTTCTCCTCGTATTCTCCTCCATCTCCGCCAGCTTTATAGAATGAAGAAGCATCATCCTCTTCTGCAGGCTTTTTATTTTTGGATTTAGCCATTTTTTTGCCTGCTTTTGCAGAAGGCTCCCCATCATCATAAAAGCTTTCTTTTTCTTCGCTTTTTTTTGAATTATCTATTCCGAACAATTTGTCTCACCTATTGCCTGCTGTTTGTTCAGGCTTGTTTTCAGGATTTTTGTTTTTTAACATTCTTTTCCTTTTTCCCTTTGCCTGCGTTTGATCTTCCACGCCTAAGGATATTGAAGGACAGTATTGTCCAGCCTGCCAGCACTGCAAGCAGGATGTAAAATTTATAATCTTTTAAAAAGCCGAATCTCGGCTTGACAATTATGGTTGCAGGAGCAAATCCTACAAGCTTGTTGTTTGCCATAAACTTGATATTATACCTGCATTCTCCTCCTCCGGAGGATTTGAAAAGATAAGTAATCTGTTTTGATTCTCCTATCCTGATATCATTGCTTCCTGTTATGTTTCTCAGGCAGTCAACCGGCTCGAATTTTACAGTGATGTTGTAGAGGTTGTTGTCTCCTATGTTTTCAGCAAGGAAAGATATATTTGTCTCGCTGTTCGGCTCCAGCTCAATAACAGGAGGATACTCTAAAATCCTTATCCTGGTCAAGTTCCCTCTCGGGATAACAAACACTTTCATGAAATCCTTCAAAACAAGGAATGACTCGTTTGCTGTTGAGCTGTAGACATACACATCTACAGGTATCAGGTATTCTCCGACCTCTGCTTTTTCATAAGGAGCCAGCAAAAAGCTGCCATTAACATCTGCTCCTGGCGCAAGCATATCAAGCGTGTAATTGGCGCTTTCCCATCCTCTCCTGAGTTCTGGGGATATAATTATGTTATGGGCGGTTGTCAGGCCGTAATTGCTCAGGTTAAACCATATCTCTTTTGCCTCTCCCTGCATGATTGAAATATTATTCGGCAGCGTCAGATTTAGCAGCACTGGCTCATCAAATATCGGTATCTCATCTTCCTCAGGTGTTGCAGGCATTCCACCCTCTCCACGCGAACTCCCGGCAGTCGGATCAGGATCTGGCTCAGGCTCCGGTTCAGGCTCAGGCTCCGGTTCAGGCTCAGGCTCAGTTTCAAAAGCAAAAGGCGCGAACACAGAGAATGATGAAATATTCGGGCCAATTATCAGCTGCTCTGACGGAGATATCAGGGTGAACAGCTTAAGCCATGTGCCGCTTGTCCAGTTTGTTGTTTCAACAGTATAGTTTGTGGTGTTTGTGCCATTTGTGCCATTTGTTTCAACTGTGACTGTGTGATTAAATCTTCTGAAGGTTCCGTTATACTTGAATATGCTCATGTTGTCAACAACAATCCCATCAGGCAGCGGGCTTGTGTAGAAGAAGCTTATCTGCGCCCACGAATTTGAGTCAACAGCACGATACTCTATATACTGGTTTATGTCCTGTATTCCTGTAAGATTGGGCGGCGGAGGTATCACATTAACTGATTTGACTATTGCATCAAAGAATGATGAGTATATCACTGCAGAGCTGAAATTCACATCGACAAGCTCTACCAGAGAGTCGCCCTGCGCAATAATGTCTGTCCGGTTGTTGCTGTCAAATCTGATGTCAACAAACCTCGCAGAGCTACCATTGGATATCAGGGCACCATTTTCATTATATGCAGAGTTCAGCCCTATAATATCAACAGTGCTGTTGTATACGCATACCCCATAGAAAAACTCCTGGACATGCATTGATTCTATAGAGATATTTTGCGAGTTCAAAATAGTCACAGTACAGGTGTTGTTGCTCCTGCTTCCGTTTGTCAGGTTATCGCCGTCAATAATTTCACCGACAAAATTAAGCACAGCATTGTTTGTTGAATTTATCAGGACACATGACCTGTTAAGATTGAACTCGCTTCTGTTCAGGACATAGTAGCCAGTTTCATTGATTACACCACACGGGTCAAAAACCCTTATTCTCAGCGAGAGCAGGCCATTCACATACAGCCTCTCATTTCCCAAAAGAGTGCCCTGATAAGACAGTGATTCTGCGGGGGCCAATATGCCCTCTGCTGCAGCATCGTCTGTTGAGTTGTAGAATGTTGCGAGCAGAAAACTGGCTGACCTGTTGATCTCTTTTTGCTGATCATCATATGCTGCTCTTACAGAGAAGAAATACACCTTTGGCGGGGCCTCAACAGTGACTCCGATGTCATAAGTTCCGTTGAGCTCCTCTTCAAGATGATCCAGCATTACCGTATTGTTCTCTGTGATGTTTGTTATATCTGCATATAAAATAGGGATAACATATCCGGGATAAAGCGCTTTTCTGCTTGAGATGTCAACATCTACTGTTGTGCAGCGGGAGCCATTGTCAAGCTGCAGGTCATATATCTCGACAGGATAGCCGAGCACACTCGCAACATTGTTTCTTGTCTCTGTGTAATACGCAAGGTCAAGATACTCGCCGATGTTAAGGCCTGAATCGCAGACGCTCAGAAACATGTTTTTATTTGTCGGCGAATGATCCATGTAGGAGTCACTCCCATATGTGTAATTATCAATCGCTGTGTAAAGCCGGTCATAGCTTAGCATCACAGGAGAAGAGCCGTTGTCAAACACAAGGGATGCGTTCGAGGACTCTGCCTGCATTGCAGCAGCCAGGAAAATAAGGATTGCAGGGATAATCATTATTAATGCCTTCATGATCAGCAGGCTGATGCTCAGATTCCTACCTACATGCTTTTCCACATGCGTTTCTGCATGCGTTTCTGTTTTTTGTTTTCCTCGCGGGCATATTTTTCTCATGATTCATTCCTACGTTAAAATCCTGGATAAGGCAAATTCTGGATGAGACAAAAATATCATTCTGCACATCATCTTGCAGATCATCTTGCAGATCATCTTGCAGATCATCTTACTTATATCATCTCGCGCGTCATCTTATCTGTCCTGTTTTGCATAAAGCAAAATTGCATAGCAGCAGGCAGAAGCAATTAATAAAAAATTCTCTGTACTGCTTGCTAGAGCTATGTTTATATCTCCCCCAGCACTGTCTCTAAAAAGTTTGTAAACGTATGATATATGAAATCCATTGCCTGCCCTGCCATGTTCTCGTGAGGCAGGCTCTTGTCAGCATATTCTCCAGCGTATGTATAGTCATCTATGGAAAATTCATATTCAAAAGACACATTGCCGTCGATTATGAATACAAATGACTGAGCATCCTCCTGTGTTCCCTCAAAATGCAATGAATAGCCGCCCACATAATCCTCAAACTCCATGTAGTCGTATTCAGGAGAATAGAAGCTGTTGTATGTGGGTATAAAAGTGAATGAGGCATTGCCGTAATAGTCTGTCACAAAATCAACCCTGTTTTGCACAGTCAGGCCGCTTTTTCTTTTATTTCCAGAGCCGTCTATAGTGATGTTATATGCCTGTGCAGGCGCCATAAGGTTAAGACCATTCTCTTCAACAATAGTTACAGAGGCATTTTTCAATGTCCTGTTATCAGAATTCCTCAGGTGAAACAGCAGGCTATAGGGGACATTCGGATAGTCAAAAACATCTGTCTCAATCCCGTCAATGTATATCTCCGGGAGGGTTATCGGCTTAAGCTCGAAAGTGTCTGTGACTGTATTGTCTGTTTCATCGCATTCAACAACATCGCCTCCTGAATCAGCAACAATCTTAAGAGTGTACATGCCGCTGTGGGCGTATGCCTGCCATATCTTAGTCACCTGCGCTGAGGCATCAGGCACCAGATTGTCAGAAGCAGAAAACACTCTTTGATACACCACCTGCGAAGGGTTGCTGCTGTTGTAAATGCTCAGGTTGTAATCGAAATCAGTTGTTAAATCAACATTCCCGCCCTTAAGCTCGTAAGGGGTGTCTCTCGGGTTTCTGAAAGTGATGACTATGCTAAGGTTTTGGCTGTAATAAACAGGATCTGGAGTGATGCTTGTAATTACAGGCTTTAGGTTGGCTCCTATGCACATCTGCTTTCCTATGCCATTTAAGACAACATATCTTGTACTAATGTGCTGGTCATTGACATCTCCGGATGAAAGACCTGTGTTGAAATCAGGAAAAGATGCGCTTGTAAAAACATTTCCATCGCTGCAGGACTCTCCATACTGGTCGCTGCAAACTCCGATAACCATTCTTCTCTCGCTGCTGATTCCAAAGCTGGCATCTCCTGCTGATTTTGTTACTGTTCCTGATGATGTTGTGAAGCTTATTGTCGGAGTCGATATAGTTATCTGCCTGTCTGTCTGGTCAAATGTCCTTACAACAGTATAATCTCCAAGCAGCTGCGCATTGGTATTTGCAAAAACAAAATTTGATACAGTGCCTGGATTTGCAGATGTGGCATAGCCAATAAACAGTTTTCCCGGAAAAGCCGCCTTATAGACATAAGGGCTTGGCGTTGTCAGCTGCGAGGGAGAGACAGTCATTGCTCCTGGCGAAGTCCTATAGCACCCGCTTGAAAGTGTGTCTGCGTTTGCAAGAGCAAGGGTTGATGTAGAATAAGTGACTAGGATATTTCTCCATGTACCCTCATCATTAAGGGCATAAAAGCCTCCGACATATCTGGAGCCGACGTCACAGAGCTCAATGCCTGCATCAAGGTTCCCATCCATGGCATCCTGATAAAGGGTTGAAGGGTCAGAGCTTGTTCCTGTGAAATAAAGAGTCTGGTCCTGGGTAAAGCCTGTTGCTGCATTTGACTGGACAGAATTAAGAGCAAAAAATACTGTGATAAGGATGCTAAAAAGCAACAGTCTAAAACGGGAAGGTATAAAATTTATAAAATTCCCTAATAATCTACCCGAGGGTTTTATCAACACAGCACACCTCTTTTTACCTCTTTATTTTTTGCATTAACCCGGCCTTATTCGCAGTTTGGTATCGCGGCCCCCCTTTTGAAACAAATGAAACTCTCTATTTTTAAAACTTTCCATTTGCATGGGCGGATTTCCGGACACAAAAATGCAAAGGAATGATGACAGAACAGCGGCAAACAGAACAGCGGCAAAATGTGAAAAAAGATGCAATGTAT
>JAZDFJ010000108.1:0-8551 GCA_043807995.1 Candidatus Woesearchaeota archaeon | reverse complement strand
CTTAGACAAAGTAATAGGATCAGAAACAGTAGGTGATTGAGGCTCAGGCTCAGTAGCAGTAGCCTCATCAAGACTGCCAGTCACCTTACTAAAAGCGCCTCTCACAAAAGTCAAGCCAAGACCTAGCATGACAACAGCCATGATAAGAATAACAATAGCCTCTGTGCTTAAAGAAAGAGAGCCTTTCCTTGAAACTAATAATTTCATGCAATTCACCTCTTTTTAAAATTGATTCAGCAAAAACTAAACTATTCCTGATTATTGCTTTATCTTCTTTTTAAAGATTTATAAAGTTTTTGTTAATTTCGAGCTTTGTCCTGGAAGCAGTGCCTGGTGAGCTTTGAAAGTCCAATGTCGAATACGAATAAATCGGGTAGCAATGAATCTCACTAACTTGGCGAACTGCACTGCGAAAAAAAGGACAAAGCAGTTAATTTCAGACTTTGTCCTGAAACCAGTACCTAGTGGAGCATTAAAACAGCAGAAGGATAAGCCAGCCAACAACGCAACCGGCTGAGAGGGCAGGCATTGCAGGATAGTATCTGTGCTTTTTTGCAAGGAAAAAAAGCAATGCAAGAGCAATGGTTGTTGTTGCAGTTATTACCAGTGCCTGGAAAAACGCACCTATCTCAGGCACTCCTGCTGCAACAAGAGATTCAAGCACAACTCCTGAAAAGATTAATGGAAAAACAATATCTCCGCCTCCGAGAATTGCTGTTCTTGAGCCTCCTTTAGAGGAACTGCCTGTCTTTAATTCCTTTAACTTGCCAAAAGATATCTTCTTTCCCTTGTAAGGGACTGTTATCCCTGGAAACAACTTGCTTTTTGCAGTGAACTCTGCCATCTTGACCATATGCTTTGATTTTCTGACGGCAATCACGTCATATACTGATATAATCGCAAGCACGACAAACATCCAGAAAACACTGAACAACGGGATAAAGAGAATAGCAATGCCTGAATATACAAGAATCTCAGAAAGATTATGGATGACAAAATTAGGCCTCCATATTTTCAGGAAAGCAAGAGCTGCAGACAAGAGATAAACTATAAGCATGCTCTCTATCAAAACACTGATAGCTATTGAAAGGGCTGTGAAGACTGCAAAGGCATAAAAGCCTATCCATAAATTCTTTTTTGAGAATCTTATTATGACAAGCAAAAGAGCTGTCGCGAAAACAATGCCTAAAATCAAGTATGTGAAGGAGTCAAAGCCTTTTGTATCAGGCCTGGCCTGCTCTGTTGCAGGAGAGTGCACAACAATTATCTCTCCTGTTTCGTTTGACACAGAAGTGTACTGAATGTCCTCCATAAGCAGGCTTAAGCCAGCAATTTGTGTCAGCACAAAGATAAAGAGTATCAACAGAGTGACTTTAATCTCGTGCTTCATGCTTTTGGAAAAAGAAAGCTCTTTTTTAATGTTGCGATGTGTTTTGTTTCATAGAGTTAATTATTCAGGCAATACTCAAAAAATGCTCAAACAATAATCAGACAACGCTCAAACAATAATCAAATAATGTTCAGACAATAAAGAAATCTTTGTAAGTATAATGATAAGGATCATAACTGAACACATAAGTGTGCTTTAAGACTTTAGTTTTATACCCCCTATTAACTATCTCCTGATGGATACTGCCCCTATTAGAATGAATAGTCTCACTTGTAGGAATAAAAAGAGCATTATACTTCAACCGCTTAACCATAAGCCTAGAGTACTGCACAATCTTATCAAAAACCTGCGAAGCACTCGCATTATTCAAAAGCCTGCCAGAAGGCTGAACAGAAACAACAAGATACCTCTTGCCATCCTCCTCCACTGTCCTGTATATTGCACCGCCCAAGGCATTGTTTTCTTTATCAAAAATAATCAACAGCCACATATCAGATTGCTCCCAAAGCTTATCATCAACAGCAACACAAACACCCATGTTAAAACCGGCAACACAATGAGCCCTGCGCTTAGACAAAGTAAAAAAATACTTTTCTCCACCGCCCAAAAAATGCCTGCCCTCCTTCTTAAACTTATACTTCTTCATCTCATCCTGCATCTGAGAATACTGCTCACCAACAAGAGCACCTTTCACAGAAGCAAGAGTGCTCTTCTGAACAACACCACCCAGCTGAGAATAAATCCAAGACTCAATATCACTAGCAACAAAACCAGGCTGCCAGCCAGAAATATCAGAAGGAATATTATTCCTCAAAAGAATATCCCTAACCCTATCCTCCTTATTCCTTACATCACTAGCCCAAAGACCAGCCAACTGCCTGGCAAGACCCTTATAATTAGCATTGCCAACAAGCAAAGCCAAATTCCCATACTCCTGAGGAGATTCCTGCAAAGCAGCAGACAACATCACAAAAATCAAATCATTAAGCCTATCGCCGACAAACTCCTTATACTTCACAAGAACCTCAAAAGAAGAGCTAAAAACAGGCAAATAAGCACCATGCTCCTTGCTATAAGCATACAACTCAGCAAGCAACTCCTTTCTCCTCTCCCTCAAAGACTTATCAACAACCAACTGAAGCAAAGACAAACCAACAACAGAAGGCTGCATAGAACTCTTCCTATCCTCATGAACAACACTAACCAAATCCTGCCAAGCACCAGTATTAATACTATCACCCTGCTCCAAAACATAACCACCCTTAGACATGCGAACCATCCTATTATCAAGAACACCAAGAACACGAGGAATATCAGACTGCCGGTCACGCCTCTGACCAAGAACCCTCTCATAATTCTCCCTAGGAACAGTCATCTCAGGACTAAACATGCCGTAAATCACGCCAAGCAACACCTTTTTATCCTGGCTCTCGTCATAAACACCCTCACGAAGCTCCTGCTTGATTTTCTTAACATTAGCAAAAAGAGAATCGATAAGAGCAGCCTTATTGGGATCACCAGAAAGATAAAGCCTCCTATACTCCTGATACAATTCCAAAAGAATAGCAGGAGTACTCTGCAAAAAAGAAAGAATAATATCTTTCTCAACACTCAAAGGCTTTGCAATAACGCCTGTTTTTATACCCTCAAGAACAAAATGCTCAAGAGTGTCAGGAGCCTTATAACCAGTCCTAGTAATGATCAAAGCCAAAAGCTTAACATCGTCAACAGAGCAGACACCACCTAAACCGCATATCTTTTCACAGCTCTCAAAACACAAAAAAGAGGCAACACTCTGAGACTTAACAACAGGAACAATAAAATCATTAAAAAAAGAGCTGCGAGAAAAAACACTAAGAGACCTAAGCTTTCTAAAAGAAGGCAAATTATTATCCTCTGCACCAGTAAAATACTCAAGCAAACCAGACAAACCCAAACCAACAATCTGCAATTCAGAAATAGAAAGAACAAGATAATCACATGCAGGCAATGCCTTCTTAAAAAGATGCTCATAATCCTCTTCACGAGAATCCTTCAAAACAGCAACAAGAGCCTGAGCCAACAACTCCAAATCAGTCTTGTTATGAACAAAATGCTTATACTTTAACAAAGCAAAATCAAAAAAGCTCTTTGCCTTAGCAGAAAGACCATGCTTAGCATCCTCGAGAAAACCAGAAACAACCCGAGCATCACTCTCATTCTCAATCAAACCAACAGCATAATAATGAGCAAGCTTATACAAAACACGACCCCTGTTTCCTGTGGAAATTTTTTGCACCCCGCGAGCCCGCCAGCAGTCGCCAAGACGGAAGTAGGCAACCAAGTCGACGTCGACGCCGAACCAACCAAAGCGGACTAACGCTTTCTCGTCAACGATTATCCTGCAATCATTGTTGTTTAATGTCCACAATCTAAGAGGTCTTCCTTTGGCTGTTTTTAGAAAAGTGTCATACTCTTCAGCCTTGTTTCCAATAATGGCTTTAGCAACAAACAAAGAATCACCCCTTCCTTGCTCACTTGTTACTCTAACAATACGACCATTTTGTTTAGCACGAGAAATAGCGCCACCAATCAAAGGATCAGAACGACTAACCAACCACTCGCCACCAGCACTTATTCCCTCCTCAGCACGCAACAACAAAATATTATACAAAGGATCATCATCAAAAGCAACAAAAAAATCATCTCCCTCCTTAAAATAAATCGCTGCAGTACGAGTAGAATAATAATACTTTAAATCATCAAGACTATTAGTCAGCTTATACTTGGCCATTCTATAAACCGCAGCCTCACGAGCAGACTGTAAAACACCACCATGGCTTAAAGCAAAGTCAACAGCCTCAGGAAAAACAAGATCCTTATCACTCATATCAGTATAATCGCTCAAATCAATCTCACCAGAAGCAGGCTGAACAGCCTCTGTTTTCTCAGACTGGATCAGCAAAGCAACAGCACCAGCAGCCTCTCTGTGGCCTTGAGAAACAAACCTTTTATGCAACTCCGCGAGATAATTTCTAATCTTGGACGCTTGTTCACGAGCCCTTGGCTCACTGCTCTTGTCCAAGCCCTCAAGAATGTCATGAACATGCACAGCCTCAATAGTCTCAGCCTTTTTCACAAAAAAGCCATGCTCAACCTTCCAATGCCAACTCCAAGGATTATCAAGCTCCCTAAACAAACCCTGAAGTTCAGAATCACTAAGCATAAAAAGAAAAAACAAAGAACAGAATATAAAAAACTTTTGATTTAATCTGGCTCATGCCCGCACACATTCCTCAGCACAGTTGAATTAAACAATATAACGCAAGGATCTGTCTCTATTGCTTTGTTCTTCCACAAAAGAACAATCTCTTTCAGCTGGACAAGGTAAGAGCCCGAAAAGTCTCCTTTTCTCTCGCACTTTGCAGGATTCCTGATTACAACATAATCTTCTCCCCTATACAGATGATTATAACTCTTCAAATCAGCATACCCGGGATAGGGAATGCTTTCATCAAGCACAATAACATATCCCTTATCATAATAATATTCAAACAACTCTTTTCTCGGAGCATCAGTTGACAGTATCCCGGCGCTGTTCAGAAAAACATAGGCATTTGACTTTACAGAGCAATTATCTGCATTTAATTCAAGAATCTTGTCCTTTACTGAAATGTAATGCTCTCTTGTCTGGCGATCTGGAGACGCACAGGATGCTTTGTCAAGCCAGGCAATGCTTAAGAGCGTGAGAATTAAAAATAATGACAGGATGCTGTATTTCAGCACAGGCTTTAATTTTGAAAGAGATTTTGCAGAGAAAAAAACAGCAGGCAATAAAAGCATAAATAAATATCTTGCCAGCTTTACAGGAACAAAAACATAGCTGTAAACAGCCAATACTGCGACAGCAATCATCAGCCAGTCCTGAAGCTTTGATTTTTTGAGCTCAAGCAGGAAAAATATTATGCCTGAAAGCATAATCGGCAGCAAAAATCCAAGGATATCAATAAAATGCATTAACTTTACCCTTTCAATAATGTCTGTTCTGTAAAAGACATTTTTTGCATACTCGTCAGCAACGCTATACAAGAAATGCCCATACGCCAGCTGGCAAAACAAAAGCCACAAAACAACAGGGATTAAAAAAAACAGGCAGGCCTTCAATATTCTGGACGGCTTTTTGTAAAACAAAAGCAAAGGCAGAAAAATCATGCTGTTGTATCTTGCGAGAAACGCAAATCCTAAAAACAATCCCCCTTTTTCTTTTTTCAAAAGAATGCCGCATATGAAAAGCTCGAGCAGAGCAAGAGACAATAATTCAGAGCCAACCCTTAAACCAATAAAAAGAACAGCTGTGTTCATGCTCAGGATGTAAACTGTGAGTTTGCTGAGCTTCAAAGCATCTGCAAGTTTTACAGAGCTGTAAAAAAACAATGCAGACACAAACACTATATAGAGGTAAGGGGCTGATTCTCCTGCTAACAAAAAGACTGCAAGAAACAATGAGGCCATGGGCGCCCTTCCTATCTCGAAAAACTGGCTATTGTAAACCCAGTGTTTTGCATTTAATATATAAACTTCAAAATCCCATGAAAGGCTTGCAGAATGCTGATAGATAAAATAAGCTGTTGACAATATAAAAATTATAACAAGAAGAAAATTTCCTAGCCTGCTGGTTCTAGTTTTGCTCTTCATCTCCTAAACCAAGAATCTGCATTAGCTGGTCTTTTGACTGAAAGCCATAATATACTGTTTCTCCTATAACAACAGTCGGAAGCCTGTTTTTTTCCAGATTGTAAAGCTCTTTCAGAGTATCCAGCGCAGGATTTTCAATCGCATATTCGAAAGAGTAAATGTTAAAGCTTGGGTATTTGCTGTGCACATAGTTCAGCACATATCCCTGATCCTCGCAGTCAGAACACTCTTCAGGATTGGTGTAAAAGAATAAGACAAGCTCTTTATCGCCTCCGCATTCTTCTATCCACCTCTTTGAATAGAGCCAGTGCTGTATCTCAAGAAGATGATACTGCTCTTTAAGAGAGAGCACCTTGGAATTTTTCCTGCCAAGCTGCTCTTCCATGAACGTGAGTTTCTTTCCCATTTCAGAGAGCTGCGTGGTATAAACTGACATGTTCATGAATTCACAGGGGTGTTCGCTCAATATCTGGTATTGCAGGTCAGTGCCTAGAGCCTCTGCTTTTATCTCGCTCTCAAGCTGGTCAATACTGCTGACCTTTAGGCCTGAAAAGTAGTTGCCCACCAAAATGCCTGCAATGAAAATCAATGCAGTCACTGAAAACGCTGAAACATATACCGCAGGCATCAGTTTTTTTCTTTTCATCCGACTTTCCCTCCCCACCTGATTTTTTTCCTTGCTGTCTTATAGTACACTGCTTTAATCCATGAGAATGAATATAGAAGCCAATAGCACATTATGAAAAAAACATAGGAACCTGAAATTTTTTCCTTGACATGCGCCTCTTTCTTTGCAACCCACATTATTGTGATGCCTATGCCCAGCATGACAAGTATCAAAACTGAGAGGTGGGTTGTGCTGATAAAGTAAGGGTCAAAGGAAAAATCAAACCAAGTGCTTATGTCAAAGTTTATTAGATAGAGCTCTATAAAAGTTTTTACTGTGTTTATAATCAGTCTTGACATGCCATAGATAAAAAGCGAGAGGTTAAGTATTACCGCGATTATTGATACAGGCAGGATAAACATTCCGAGGTTTCCGTATTTCAGGGAGAACAACTCGCCATACCTGCCCATCATGTCAATAAAGCCCCTGAACCATCTCAGCCTCTGGGCAAAGAAATGCTTTAATGTGTGGGCTCCGAGAGTGTAGGAGCTGACTCCGTAGGCATGCTCTATGATATAATGATTTTTCTGGATTCTCAGGGAAATCTCCATATCCTCGACAATAGTTGTCTCGTCAATATAGCCGTGTTTTTCAAAAAACTTTTTCCTGATGATTGTGCCTGGGCCGGGAGCAAGGAAAAGACCGCCGAGAATTGCGAATATCCTTCTCATGAATGTCGCAGACAAAAACTCGATGTACTGCAGTTTATGGATGAATTTTTTAGGGTTTTTTATAAGCATGTAAGGGATGACTGCCATCACTTTCTCATCCCTGTCAAAATAGCCCAGCATTTTCTTAAGGCACCACGAGTCTATGGTGCTGTCGGCGTCCATGCTCATGATAAATTCTCCTGAAGAATGCCTTATGCCGAAATTGACTGCCTTTGCCTTTCCGCTGCTTTTTTTCTTTGTGAATATCTTGATAAAAGAGTATTTTGCATATGGCTCTAAAAACTCTGCAGTCCTGTCTGTGCTGCCGTCATTTACAATGATTATCTCAAGCTTGTCTCTTGGCCAGTCTATTTTAAGCAGGGAATCAATGGTTGCAGTGGCTCTTGCCTCTTCATTCCATACAGGAACAATAATTGAAACCTTTGCATGCCTTTTTAGTTTCGGATTTTTTTTGGAAAACGATTCCTGGAGCATGCTTAGAAAAAAAACTACTGCAGAAAATATGCCGAAAAATGCTGAAACCAGTATTAAAATCTCTCCGAAAGTCATATTACATTCTCCTTTGCAGCATAGGCCCAAAGCTCGTGGCCTTTTGAGCTGTATATGTTAATAAACATTTCGCTGTTTTTAAAGAGAAACAACAGGCCCTGCTCTGACTTGCTCCAAAGCCCTCCTGAGGTCATCTGGGGAGTTATGAAAAAATACGCGATATTGTATTTCTCCACCAGAGGGATTGTATCGTCAAGCCTTATTGAATAGAAAAGAGTGTTTAAATCCTGCTCGAATGCATTGTTTTTCAGGAGCAGCGGATTAAACGAGGGGTGGTTTGAAAAATAAGTGATATAGTATGAATTCTCAAGGCTGCTGAGCACTGCATAATTGTTCTTTTTACCGTCAAGCTGTTTTAATGCGGTGACAAGCTCGGGCGAGGGCTCTGCACTGACAAGCAGTTTTGCAAATGCAATTGCAGAGAACAGAACAGTGCACACAATAATAAGGACAGTGGCCTGCCTGAGGAATTTGGATGACCATGCCCTCTTGAAAATGCCGAAAAACGCGAGCGCTGCAAGCAGTGCAAAAAAGATGTTCTCAATAATCCTTAGAGACGGAATATAGAATGAAGCGATAAATGCAAGCAGGAATAAACCA
>JAZDFJ010000107.1:0-4204 GCA_043807995.1 Candidatus Woesearchaeota archaeon | reverse complement strand
TATTTTTATTTCTTTGTTGTCTAAAAACTTTAAAAGAAATCTCTTCTCACTCTAAAAGAATTCCGTTCACAGTGCCTTCCTGGCCAGGCCTGCTGGTGATCTTCACCTTGCCGATGCTTGTGTCAACAATAGTGCCTTTTGTGAGAATGTCTCGCCTTACAAAGTGCCTGTTTGCAGGGTTTTCAGTCACATTCTTCATCTCTGCAACCTCGCATTTCTTTGTTTTAGGATTGAAAACATTGACCTTGTTGGCGCTTAGAAGAGTCAGTCTTATAGAGCCGCCTCTTGCTCTCTTCTGCTTGACAACAGTTTTATCAAGTTTTGTAAGAGCTGAAAGCCCTCCTTTCCTGGTTATCTTTTTCTTAAAGCTGCTTCTCAGCACTCCGCCGGAAGCCTTTCTTTTTGACTTTGCCTGGGTAATCATAAGAGCTGGAAATCAAGAGGGCTTTTTAAAGATTGCGATTGAACGGGCACTGTCCGCAGAGCCGCCATCAGGTGAAAATTTCCAGAAGCATCAATGTCCTGTGCGTTGCGCGGGGTAGGCCCTAACAAAAACTCTTCGAGTTTTTGGAAGTCCCAAAAATACTTTGTATTTTTGATACCTTCGGGGGCGCAGCACCTTACAACCAGGTAATCTGAAATTTTCAAGGCGACTGAAAATCGAACGCATGTGAGATTTCGGACAGTGCCGATTGGATATGAGAAAAAAACAAAGCTCAGTAAGGATACTCACAGACCTTTCCTTTGTAGTTCTTCAGGATAACGTGCTCCTTTTCCTCATCAAGCCCGACAAAATAATCCGGCAGCAAAGGTATCTTTCCTCCTCCGCCAGGGGAGTCGACAATCAGGTTCGGCACTGCCATTCCGGATGTGAACCCACGCAAACCTTTGATTATCTCAATGCCTTTTTCAATGCCTGTCCTGAAATGCCTTGTTCCCTTGACAAGGTCTATCAGATACAGATAGTACGGCTTGACTCTTATTTTCAAGAGACCATGTACCAGCTGCTTCATTGTCTCGACATCGTCATTCACGCCCTTCATCAGGACTGTCTGGTTTCCCAGGGGAATGCCTGCGTCTACGAGCATCTGGCATGCCCTGCTGCTTTCAGGAGTGATCTCTGCAGGATGATTAAAGTGAGTGTTGATATATACTGGATGATATTTCTTGAGCATATTGCAGAGCTTTTCTGTGACTCTTTGTGGCAGAGTGCACGGGACTCTTGTCCCTATGCGTATTATCTCAACATGGGGTATCTGCCTGAGCTCTTTGAGCACAAACTCCAATTTATCGTCGGAGAGAAGAAGAGGGTCCCCGCCTGAGAGGATAACATCCCTTACTTCAGAGTGCTGCCTTATGTATTGTATCCCTTTGACAATGTCTTCATTGGTTATGCCTTTGCAGGCATCTCCGACTCTTCTTTTTCTGGTGCAGAACCTGCAGTACATTGCACACTGGTTTGAGACAAGGAATAATACCCTGTCAGGGTAGCGGTGCGTCAGGCCCGGCACAGGAGAGTCTTCCTCCTCGTTGAGCGGGTCTTCTGAACCGTCATCGTCGTGAAGTTCCTGGATGTCAGGTATGCACTGCTTGTATACAGGATCGTCCTTTTCTTTAATGAGAGACAAATAGTACTTGTTTATCCTCATAGGATATTTTCTGGCAACAGCACGGACATCCTTGATATTGACTGGGAACTCTCTATTTAGCTCAGAGGCTTTTGAAATGCTGGCCTTGTCTGCCTCTCTCCAGCGCAAATCCTCAAGGTTTCCTTTCAGCTTTTCATTTGGCTGAGCCTCTTTTTCAGGAAGCTGTGCCTTGAAATTTTCAATGTTTTTTTCCGAGGATATACCTTCAATCATTTTAGAATCAACACTCCCTTTGTTGCTTATTTAATATGAATCGTTCTGGGAAAAAAGCAGAGCAGGTTTTTCGAAAGAAACAGCTGTAGAAAAACACGCATCGACGAGAAAATACGCTCTCACAAGCAGTTTTGTATTATTGCTCCACCAAACGTTCATTGCTTAATTCACCATCCGCGCCTCACATGCACAGTATGGATTTCATTAGTACAAGTAATGGAGTTTTGTTTTTAAAGTTTTTCTTTTTGGGAGGCGGGTTTAAAATGTAGGTTAGCACCATCATTGTGAATGCCATTCTTTTATATGAAATAGAATTGACAGAGGGGGTGTTCCTTACGGGAGATGTCAATGCCTGAAAAAACATCTTGGCATGAACCGGTGCTAACCCGAGCGCATAGCGAGGTATCGAAAATGCAGGACATTTTCGGGACCTCTAGCGAGGTTTTAAACGCACCTCTTTTTTGGGATTTTGGAAAAATCGCCACCACACAGTTCAGATGAATTTTTAAAACATGAGCTCTGTCCGAAAAGTCGCCATAAGGTGAAGATTTCCAAAGATAAAAACATCTTGTGCGTTGCGCGGGGTTGCCCCTTACGGGGCTGCAGCACCTTGCAAAAAAGAAATCAGAAATTTTCAAGGCGACTAAGAAATCGAACAAATGTGAGATTTTGAACAGAGCCCAAAACATGAAAACATTTAAATAAGTAGATGCTGTCTTTCCGAACATAGACAAGCAAAAAAGAGGCAGTCAATGGCAAGCGTGTTTGTGGTGGTAGGGCTTTTCTTCTGGGACCTGCTCAAGCTATGGCTCTCGACAATATTTGTGGAGCCGTTTAAGAGCCCTGAACTGCTCTGGGTGCTTATTCCTTTGTGGCTCAGCTGGTTTTTTGCAGAGTTTTTCCAGGAAAAAACAGGCACAAGCATGGGAAACGCGATTTCCAACGCTGTTGTCGTTGTGTGGGCATGCATAGACAGCGCAAGAGAGACTGTCAGCCTGATAGGAGAAAAGGTTATCTCAGGATTTGTGAGCATCTCGCTGAGATTCTCCCTGATGAGCATTATAATGGCTTACGGGGTGCTGATAATCATACTCGGAATTAAGGGCAACAAGATAATCAAAAAGATAGGCAGGATTAGGGAAGCCACTTACATACTGGCAATGTTGATCCCTGTGCTTTACAATAAGATTCCGCTAAGCTTCAATCATCTGCTTGCAACTATTATTTTCTTCCCGCTATTCTATTTCGCAATAGAGCTTATTGACAAGTACACGCCAAACCCGAAACCCATCGAGGAGGACTTGGAAGACGCTGGCGGTTCTTCAGGCTCAAGCTCAAGCAGCAGTTTCGGAAGCTCTGGAAGCGACCCATTCGGAAGCGGAAGCGCAGGCAGCGGAGGGCTTGGCTCTGGAAACCAGAATTCGGGTTCCGGCGGCAATTCCAATTTCAACAGCAGCTTTAACTCCGGCAACAGAGGCGGCGGATTTTCTGGATTCTAGGGGCAAAGCCAAAATATTTATAAAGAATAGCGAATTCCTTATGATTATGACACAAAGAGTTGATTTAGTTCATCACCAGTAAACTTCTTCTAAATAGTTTTAACTCTAAATTTCGAAAGATTAATAAGTATTTTAAACTCCAAAAATCAAGAATCAATATACACTCTATTTGGCGGATGTGGTGTAACGGTAGCATAGAAGCCTGTGGAGCTTCAGGAGCGGGTTCGATTCCCGCCATCTGCCCTTCAATCAAAACTGCCGAGAGGCCAAAAAAATGAAACTTGCAAATGTCAAAGGAACAAGGGATTTTCCTCCTGAGGAAAAGATTCTGAGAGATCAGATAGTCAACACTCTAAAGGAGGTCTTCGAGCTTTACGGATTCTATCCTCTCGACACTCCGATCATAGAGCCTTATGAGCTTCTCTCTGCGAAATGCGGAGCAGGCGAGGAAAGCGATGCAATGAAAGAGACTTACTGCTTCACAGACCAGGGCAAGAGAAAGCTTGGCCTGAGATTTGAATTGACTCTTTCAACCGCAAGGTTTGTTGCAATGAATCCTGACCTGAAGATGCCATTCAAAAGATACCAGATAGGAGATGTTTTCCGAGACGGTCCGATAAAACTAGGAAGGTACAGGGAGTTCACGCAGTGCGATGTCGACATCTTCGGCACAAAGTCAGTGCTTGCGGATGCAGAATGCATCTCGCTTGCGTTGTGTGCACTAAAAAAGCTGGGCTTTGACGCATACATCGAATTGAACAACAGGAAACTCCTGAACGGGCTGATCGAGCAGGCAGGTATTTCAAAAGCAAAGGCAGAAGGCATTATTATAATAATAGATAA
>JAZDFJ010000106.1:0-3961 GCA_043807995.1 Candidatus Woesearchaeota archaeon | reverse complement strand
TTCTGCCCTCGAGAAAGAGGATCTCAAGGTTTTTGAAAAAAGAAAAAAAGGAAAGCTCGAGATAATCTATGCCCTTGACTCCTCCGGCAGCATGAAGGGCGAGAAGATAAAGACAGCCAAAAAAGCAGGCGTTGCCCTTGCATACAAAGCCATCAACGAGAAAAACAAGGTCGGGCTGATAATTTTCGAGTCAGAGATAAAAAAAGAAATCTTTCCGACGCATGACTTCGGCATCCTGCTCGAGGAGCTCACAAAGATAAGAGCCGGAAAAGAGACCGACATTGCAGTGGTGCTGCGCAAGGCTGCCGAGATGTTCTCAAAGACAAGAATCACAAAGCATCTTATAATACTGAGCGATGCACTGCCGACAAAAGGAAAAAATCCCGAGGAGGACACGCTGAAGGCAGCAAGCATTGCAAGGAATTTCGGCATAACAATCTCAATGGTGGGCATAAACTTTGATGACCAGGGCCTGAAGCTTGCCCAGAGAATTGTCGAGATAGGCGAGGGAAGGCTTTACGCCTGCAAAGACCTCGGAGAGCTGGACAAGATAGTGCTGGGGGATTACTATAGCTTGTGATTTCTGGTTTGCACCTGTGTTACTGTTTTTTTATTGGTTCTCATCTAAGAGCCAAAGCAGGGCTTTGGCAAAACCAGCCGCCGGCTGGAAAAGGCAAAACTGCCGGCAGTTTTGATTATTTCAGAGCCATGCTCTGCTGGATGCATGATTGCATGCATTATGCAGGAGATGAGAAAATAAAAGCATATTGGAGAAAAAAGAATAAATAAAAAGAATAAAATAAAAGAATGAATAAAAAGAATAAATAAAAAGAATAAAATAAAAAAATCAGCTGACCTGCAGCCTGACCTTTGCCGGATCATAGACCCACTTGGCAGGCAGTCGTTTGTTAGCCTTGTAATACTTGACCAGCCTGTTGATCTTGGAGTCAGTCAACTGAAGCCCTCTTTTTGCAGTGTAATCGTGCTTGTTCTCTTCGAGGTGCTTTCTTATCTTGATGCTCTTTTTTATCAGGGCTGTAAGGTCCTCAGGTATGTCTGCCTGAAGATTCTTTTCCTTGAGAATCTCATTGATTTTCTTTTTTGTTATCAGCTGTACATCAGGGATTCCATACACGTCTCTCAGATGAGTGCCTATCTGCGAGGTTGTCTTCCCCTCTTTTGCGTACTTGACTATCAATAATTCAACTTCCTTGGGCTTGTATTTCAGCCAGCTTGGAATGACCGGCTTTGAGGGTTTTGTGCTTCCTGACTTTCCCCTTGCCCTGCTATGCATTCTTGCCATAATATCACCTTAGCTAGTTTATTTTTGCATAAAGAAGAAGAATAGTTAAAAATCTTCTTCCAGTGTAAGCGAGCGTTTTGCACCAGCTTACCCTTCAAAAATTCTTGTCCTTAACCTTCCAAGAAACCCCCTCCCTTTTTAAATTTTTTGGCACCGCAGGGCTTTAAACAATGAATTGTGTATATCAGTATCTGGCTTTGCCCAAATTACAGCACAAATAAATCGGGCAACAATCGGCCATGGAAGCAATGCGAATGTGCTGCAAAATTATTTTGGGCAAAGCTTCAGAATATCTGAAAAAATTTATCAATCATACGCTATTTTTTTGATGCAACAGGCATTGGATTTTGCAGTGCAAAAGAGCAAATCAAATACACTTTGCAGTAGCAAAAAGAGAAATATTTAAAAGACAGAAAGGATTCCCTGAAGGCATGATTGGCAACGGACCTGCAAGAATACCTACATCTGAAGAAGCGAGAGACGTGACAGATTACCTGTTGGTTCATAGGGACAGAGCTGTTTCTATTAAAGAGATTAGGCGCGCTGTAGGATTGACTGCTGCGCAGATATGCTATTGCCTGGATAATCTTTCTGATGAGTGTGTGCTTAAGTACATGATAGACGAAACAAACTGGAGAGCACAAGAACTCTTGGCGGAATATGAAGAACGCCAACAAGCTCAAAGAAGATTGGGGCAACCTGAGGCACATGAGCAATGAGAAGAATCGCAACACCTGATACATGGAATGCCAGAGAGCAAAGAATATCTGAGTATCTTGCCCTACATTCAGGAAAAGGAACTGTTTCTTTTAGGGATGTTATGAGAGGTGCAGAACTCAATGAAATGCAGGCCGCATATCTGTTAGCAAAACTCTCAGGAAGAGGCGCATTGCGCTATGAACTTAATCCGCGAAGCCGTTTTGGGCGTGCTCTTATGCATGCATACAATAATGGTCCTGAAGCTCTTGAATCTTTTGTTCATGAAACAGCAGAAGAATAAACCATCAGTTTCTTATTTATCAAAGTAGCGAAATCATCTTCTCCCTGTTCGTGAGCCACAAGGTATTCTTCTGTTTGCCAGATCCTCATAAAACTCTCTTGGCCCTGGTTTAATCGAGCTTCCCCAATGCTCTAGAATATAGCGGGATACTGCTGGATCTTGGGGTACTGAAATTGCAACAATTGTTTTTAGGGCGTCAGAATCACTAATATCAACCTGATGACCCTGCCTATTATAGCCCTGCAAGCGGCGGCTTTCCAATTCATTGATTATAGCAGTTTCTGCATTGTCAGGGGTCACTCTTCTGTTTCCGGCTGAGACTATTTTTTTAACAACAGTCCGTCTCTGCTCTGTTAAATGCTCGACTGAACGTCTATACCCTAATCTCTCATAAAGAAGAGGCATTGCTCTTTCCTCGCTGTAAGGAACTTTGCCCATCATGAGCAGCAGCCCAACTGCGACAAATACAACCGCAACAAAGGAGACAAAATCCTGGGGAGCATATGCCCCGACAACAGCTCCTGTGATGCCTGCTGTTGAGGTTATTGCAAGAAATATTCCTGCAACTACGAATACTATGCCTAATGTCTGCAGAGCATTGTGTTTCATGGTCTTTTATCCTGAAGGCGTTTGCTTAAATAGTTTTCGACAGCAGAAACGCCTGTGAGCCGTCAGAGAGAAAAAGCCACTAAATTTATAAAACAAGGAATTTTTACAGAATCAGATTACAGCCCCATAGTGTAGCGGTCAATCATTCGGGACTTTGGATCCTGAGACCCCGGTTCGAATCCGGGTGGGGCTATATAACTTTTTATGTTAAGAGTTTAGTACTTCTTAGAGTGGGGGACTCCGGTCGAAGACTAGGAGCCGCCTGAATTTTGGTCAAGCTTTTGCGAACGCAAAAGGTTGTCCGGGCGGGGCTATCTGCCTTTTATGTTAAGGATTTGGGGATTCGTAAAGAACCACCGGTCAAAGACCGGATGGAATTAGCCTATTAAAACTGTTTCGAATTGCAATATTGCTTACTTCTTTATCAGATTCTCGTGCATTAGCAGGTGATGAAAAAGCTGTGTGAGCTTTGCATCATCTCTTGTTTTTCCTAGTTTTGTTAGACGCATGTACTCATCAAAGCAGCCCATTTTTATTACAAGCAATTGTGCTTTGTTTTTTAATAGCATCCAGTTCAGAATCATTCTTGTTGTCCTGCTGTTTCCATCGCTAAATGGGTGGATGTGCTGCATTTCGTTATGTATATACCCTAGTTGTTCTAAACATTTTTCTTTAGTGTTTATTATTTTGATTGTTTCACAATAGCTTATCATTTCAGCAGGCACTTTGCTTGGATGTGTTGTTTTAAAGTCAGGATTCCCTTGTATTTTATTGTGTGTTGTTTTATATTTTCCTGCGTTTCGGTGCATGCTAAACAGCACTAGTTTGTTTATTTCTTTGATATGGTATTCGGTTATTTCTTCATCTAAGTGTTCTAGTAAGTAGTGTAATGCTTCGTTAAGATTTTTTACCATTTGAATGTCTTTTCTTGGTTTTTCCGGATAGATATCATTTATGATTAATTCTCTGGTTTCTCCCATAGTTATGGTGCTTCCTTCAAGTTGTGCTGATCCTGACAAGAATTCAAATACTTTATTGTCAAATGGATT
>JAZDFJ010000105.1:0-14093 GCA_043807995.1 Candidatus Woesearchaeota archaeon | reverse complement strand
TTTTGACAATGATGATGCCTCTTTTTATGCTTTTATTTGAAATTCCCACCGGAGCAGTTGCAGATATTTATGGACGAAAATTTTCGGTTCTATTAGGAACAATAATTGAAGGAATAGCCTTAATCTCAATTTTCTTTTTGCATAATTACTATGCTCTGCTCTTTGCTTTTGCCATGATAGGACTTGGAAGCACATTTGGCTCTGGAGCAAGTGAAGCATGGATAATTGATTTAATAAAAAAAAAGAAGAAAAGACTTTTTGCATGGATACTTTGCAAAAAGCGGAAGTATTGACAGCCTTGGTTTAGTTATCTCAGGGATACTTGGGGCTTTTCTAGTTAAACAATTTGGAGTTTCTGTTGTTTGGATTGCCGCAGGAATTTCTTGTTTTATTACATTCTTATTATTGAGTTTCGCTAAAGAACACTTTGTAAAAAGAAATGTGAAGATTAAAGACTCATTTAAGAACATCAAAAAACAATCTTTAATCTCAGTAAGATATGCAAAAAACCATTCTGTTTTATTCTTGTTTTTAATCGCAGGCGCTATTCTCGTTTTCGCAACCGTATTTAACGGAGATTTAGCATGGGTTACATTTATGCAAGAGTTAAATTTTCCAGAATATGCCTTTGGTTATATGTGGTCTGCTATGGGCGTAGTTGGAATTTTTGCCCCGTTGATTTCCCTTAAACTTATGAAAAAAGGCAAAGAAAGGAAGTTTATCTTGAGCATATTAATTTTAACTGTATTATTCTTGCTTTTAATTCTATTTGTTGAAAGCATTGCTTTCGCTTTTTTGGTTCTTTTGTCGTCTATATTTTTTGGAAGAATGAGTTCTCCAGCAGAAAGAGTTTATTTTCATAGGTTTATAAAAAGCAAATTAAGGGCAACAGTCGGGAGTGTAGAAAGTATGCTAATCGGTTTAATTGGAATAATCGCCCTGCCTCTTGCTGGTTTAAGCGTTGATTATTTGGGAGCAAGATATACAATTTTGCTTTCGGCATTGCTGATGATACCAGCAGCAATAATTTTCTTCAAAATCAAAGATGAAAAAAAGCAGAATACCGCCTAAAATTCATTCTCAAGTTCTACATCCGCAGTATCTTCACAGAACCAATCCTATAAAGAAGTTGGGAAACACTGTCTCAAGCAGTGCTGCAAGGAATAGAAGAAGCACTGCGGCTATCATTGAGAGGAAAAAGAAGTTGAGCGGCGCTTTTATGTGTATCTTGTGCAGCATAGAGTCGGATATGTGCTCTCCGAGAATGCCTGACAATAGATAAGCAGATATCTCGAATATTATGTGCGGCAATGACGCAGCAAGCACTATGATAAATATGAATAAAGGCGGCACTCCTATTGCAGTTGCAGTCTCTTTTGACAGCACTCCAAAGACAACGCCAACAACAGAGGCATTCCACACAACAATGAAAAGAAATATCGTGCCTATGCCGAAAAGCAGCGAGGTGACAAAACACGCGACCAGCACTGCAAGGTTGTTCATGAACAATGAATTAGGGTCTGCAGAGATAAAGATGTGCTTTGCAGAGTCAGACACAACAAAGCTTGATTGGCTGTTGAAAATTGTTGCAGGCGCAAAGTTCGGCAGTATAATGCTCAAAATAGCAAACCCGAAAAAAAACTCCTGCAAAAATAAAAGCAAAGATAACTGCAGTATGCCTGTACTGGGTGAAAATCTTCTTAAAGCTGTCTGACTGCCCGGGCTCAAGGTTTATCTTAAGCAAGTCTTTGAATGTGACAAGAAGCATTAAAGCAATAAACGCAAGAGATGTCAGTGATTGATTAAACTCATTGAACAGCAGAAGAGAAGTCGCAATCCCAAACACTGTATAGGCGACGCTTATGACAAATATGAGATACTTGTGAGTGTTAATGTATTCTGTAGTGTAAAACTTTTCAAACACCATAAGACCTATTATAGAATAAAGGGTTTATAAAAGTTTTGGAAAAAGGCTCTGTCTAGAATCTTCTTGTGGCGCGTTCACCTCGCTTCTTTCATTCATTGTAACCAGATTTAATCGTGAATGATAAATTACAATTAAAGTTCACTTGGCGCCACAATGGGCAGAACCAGAAAACAAAAGGTTTAAATACCTAAAAAAAAGAAAAATACAAATTCAGCTATCAAACTGATAAATAACAAAAAAAAATTAAAGGTGAGAACAAAATGAAAAGAACACTGATTCTTGTTTTGGCACTTGCGATGGTTTCGGTTCTATTGTTGGCAGGCTGCTCAAAACAAAACGTGACAGGAGAGGCAAAAGGACCGGCTACTGTTCAATGCAATGACAGAATCGACAATGACAGAGACGGATACACTGATTTTCCAAATGATCCTGGCTGCAGCTCGAAAAAAGACAAAAGTGAACTAAACACTGCTATAGAATGCGATGACGCAAGAGACAACGATAACGACACAAAAATAGACATGCAAGACGGCGGATGCGTAAATCCGGTGGACACCGACGAGACTAACTGCGGCGATGGCGTGTGCGAATATGCTACAGAAACACCGGCAAACTGCCCCAAGGACTGCAGCCACCCAAACTCATGCAGCGACACTGACGGCGGCATTGTGAGAGAGGTAAAAGGAACTGTCTCAGGCTACAGATACAACATCTCATATAATTACACGGATTTCTGCATGAACAGCAACGCAGTCAAAGAATACTACTGTGGCGGCAATATCTGGTATGACGCCCAGATCAGCTGTTTGAACATGTCAGCCAATAATACAGGAATCTGCGTGGATGGAGCTTGTACAGCACAGTAAGATTAATTTTTTCTTTTATTTTTTTCTTATTCTTTTGATTTATACTGAAAGCTGTATTGACAACAAAAAAGAAAACCAACCAAGAAAAATTCAAGAAAAAAATGATTACTGCGCAATCTCCACAACCTTGACCTTGAATATCAGTGTCTTGCCTGCAAGCGGATGATTGATATCTAGAGTTACCTCAGTAGGCGTGACCTCTATAATCTTTGCAGGAAAGTGCTGGCCGTTAGGCGCAGTCAATGCAACCATCATGCCGACTTCAGGCTCGTGTGTCTTTGGCAGTGCATCTCTCGGCACCTTTTGCCTTAGCTCTGGCCTTTCCTCGCCATAGGCGTCTGCAGCAGGAATCTTTATCTCTTTTTCTTCTTTCAGCTTCATGCCCAAGACTCCTTTTTCAAAGCCAGGTATGACCATGCCTTCGCCGACCTTGAACTCCAGGGGCTTGCCGTGTTTTTCAGATGCGTCAAAGACAGTGCCGTCCTCGAGCATTCCAGTGTATTCGACCTTTATTGTGTCTCCGTTTTTTACAGCCATTGTTAAACCTCCAAAACATGATATTTTCCTATCGAAAAAACAAGCAAAACTCATTTTGACGATTAAAAAACAGGATAACTGAATGATTTATATGTGTTTTGGAAGGATATCAAGAAAACCAAGAATCCTCCGGAAAAAGAATGAAAAAGCATATAAATCTTAAATTACAGGGGTATCTCATGAAGAAAATAACAAAACCAGACTATATCAGCATTGCGATTGCAATTATTTTAATCCTCCTTGTCATCTGGTTCATAATAAGTGTACGCGGTGGTTAAGATTAAAAACAAAAAAGAGCTATTCTTGAAAATAATGTATCTTCTGTTTCTTCTATTCTTAGTTTATCTTATATTTGAGCTGGCCAGAAAAATGCTTGGCGGAAGCCTTGGCTTTGAGGAGCTTGTAATTGGGCTATTGATTGCGAATCTTGGTTATTCATTCTATCTTCGAGAATCGATAAACACTATAGACGCCAAAATATCAGGGCATATGGGATGGCATAAAGGCAAAGAAAAGTAAAGCATAAAACAAAACCCTACAAGATAGAAATCTTTTTATTTAAGCAGGAATTCCCTTTTTTTATGGAATCAAGAACACCAATTGAAGACCAAAGAGCAGATTTATTAATTGACAACCCAGATATTTTTACAGGTTATGCAAGAAGAACAACCCAGTACTTTCGGCAATTAGAATTATGGCTAGCAGAAAGAGGAGAAACTGACGGGCTAACAGCTCTTGCCAGCATTCCGCAATTACCTGAATCAATTCGCACATTGGAAAATACAGCTCCAAGATTAGATTCTCTCCGAGTACATGAAAAACATGAGGTCTACACAAACCTAACGCTAGCAGAAGATAGCATGAAACTTTTTCAGGAGAGTTATCCTGAGTTTAGACCAGCACCAAACAGCTAATTTATTACATGTTCAAACCAGAACAAAATTTCTACTCCAATCTTCCCTCGACTCCCTTTTCAATGGAAATCTCCTCTGTCTGCGTCTTGAGCTTCTTGTCTTTGTACCAGGCGCAGCCATCTCTGGCATGCATCTCAACCTTTGAGAACTTTGATATGTCTATCTGATGCTCATTGACAGCATAGCCGTCGACAAATACCTGCTCTCCTGGCCTGCTCTTTGGAGCCTCCAATAATCTGAAAGGCCGTCCTGAGCCAAGCAGCATTCCCTCGCTCCTCACTCCGCGGAGATTCGCAGGCTTGAGATTTGACACGATTATTATGTTCCTGTTCAGCAATTCCTCTTTCTTGTAATAAGGCCTTATGCCTGCAACAAGGCTTCTCTGGTGGTCGCCAAGATCGATTGTGAAACAATAAAGCTTGTCAGCCTCTGGATGATCTTTTACCTCGACAATCTTTGCTATCTTCAGGTTTAATGCAGAAAAGTCGTCAGCAACTGCTCTTTTGTTTTTGTCCTCTGCTTTGTCACTCTCTTTTGCAATGTCGGCTTTCTCGGCAGAGCCGGCTTTTTTATCTTCTGCAGTTTTCCCTGAGAACTTCTGCTGAAGCTCTTTTATTCTTTTGTCCTCGAGTTTATTGAACAATATGACGGGCTCTCCAATCTTGTGATTGGCGATGTCTTTGCCGAGGTCTTTCCACGAGAGATCTTTGAGGTTCAGCTGCTTTTCAATCTCTGCCGCAGTGTCAGGCATTATAGGCTTGATTAGTATGCAGAGGTCTTTGACAAGATTGAACAGTTTTGCAAGAGTGTTTTTTGCGTCATCAATGTCAGAATCTTTAGTTTTCCACGGCTCTTTTGCCTGGAAATACCGGTTTCCTATTGATGACAATTCAAGTATCTTTTTCAGGGCTTTTCTTAGCTCTATCTGGTCGTAGAGAGACTCTATTTCCTTCAAGTCCTGTTTATAGTCGAGCTTATCGTTTGTCTCATAGACTTTTGAATCAAAGAACTTGTTGATGAAAGTCAAAGTCCTGTTGACTAGGTTTGCGAAATTCCCTATCAGCTCGAAGTTTGTCTTTTCCTGGAAATCGCTCCATGCAAACAATGTGTCTGTCTTCTCAGGCCTTATTGCAGTGAGATAGAATCTCCACACATCTGCAGGGATTCCTGTCTCTTTTGCAGAGTCTCCGAATACTCCTCTCTGCTCTGACTTTGAGAACTTGCCGTCCTCGTAATTCAGGTATTCATTGACTGACAGAGTGTCAACTAAAGCATAAGGGTCATTTGTTCCTATCAGGAATGCAGGAAACAGTATTGTATGAAATGGTATGTTGTCCTTGCCCATGAACTGCACAAGCCTTGTATGCTTTGCATCCTTGTCAAGCCACCATTTTTTCCAGTCATTTTTATGCTCTGCAGTTATGCCTATGTAGCCGATTGGCGCGTCAAACCATGAATAGAAAACCTTGTTTTCAAATCCTTTTTTATTGACAGGAATGCCCCATTTCAAATCTCTTGTTATGCATCTCAGCTGCAATCCCTTGTTCAGCCAACCCTCTGTTGTTGTTCTTGCATTGTCTGTCCATTTGCTCTTTACAGAGCCTATCCACTGCTCAAGCTTTGGCTGTAGCTTTTCAAGGTCAATAAAAAGATGAGTTGATTTTTTCAGTACAGGAGTTGTTCCAGATATCTTTGATATAGGATTGATAAGCTGTGTTGGCTCCATTAAGTTGCAGCACTTGTCGCACTGGTCACCCCTTGCCCTCTCGAAACCGCACTGTGGGCATTCTCCCTCGACAAACCTGTCTGCAAGGAACTTGCCTGCTTTTTCATCGTAGAGCTGCTCAAGCTCCTGCTCAACAATGTAGCCGTTTTTGTCGAGCTTTGCAAAGATGTCCTGAGTTATTTCCTTGTTTTCCTCTGAAGATGTCCTGCCATAGCAGTCAGGCCTACAGTTGAACCATGTGTATATCTCTGTGTGGATTTTGAAATATTTGTCAACAAGCTCTCTTACGCTGAGGCCCTCTTCCAATGCCTTGACCTCGGCTGTTGTGCCGTGCTCGTCAGTGCCGAGCACATAGACGGCGTTCTCGCCTTTAAGCTTGAGAAATCTTGAATAGATATCTGCAGATATGACGCACACAAGATTGCCTAAGTGCGGAATGTTGTTTACATAAGGCAGAGCACTGGTTACAATGATCTTCTGCTTTCCCTTTCCTGATTTATTGCCTGGAGCCATGAGGATGGGAAAAAGAAAGGGATTTATAAAGTTTTATCCCATTACCTATAAAACAAAGAACTTGCAATCAAGCCTCCCATTAGCCTCCTATTTATGCTGCCTATGCTGCCTGCACACCTGTCCGCCTTTAAGGGCGGATAATTATTGCCCGAGAGAGCAAGTGTTGTGCAGAGAGAAAAATAAAAACAGAAAAAGTTCAAAACACCCACCTTCCTGCCTCATCATGCTTCAAGCTCCATCGCCCTCTTGTATGTGCTCATATACATATCAAGGCTTTTCTGTTTTTTGTAGGTTTTCGCAAGCGACCTGTAGCCTGCGATTCTTTCTGCAAGTTTTCTTTTCAGAAAAGCCATGCTGTATCCAAGGGCTAAAGTGTTAATAAATATATTCGAGATTATTCCGGAGGCATTCCGGACAGCTAATCTTTCTTTTAAATTGAAAAGCTGCATTGGGCTGAGAACAGCTCCTCCAGCGGCATAATTTGCCTTAAGAAGAAAATCCCTCAGCTCTTTCTGGCATTCGCATTTGTCCATAAGAAAAGCCAGAAGAGTTTCATAATCCAGCATTAAATCCGCAATATCCACATCAAAATGATTTTTAGCAGCGAACTTGAAATTGCTCACGCTTATCTGCGAGAGAGATGCAAAAAACATTGAATCAAGAGCTTTTTCATCCAGAAAATTCACATGAATCTTTGCTTTTCTGTAGTCGTCTTTTTTGTATTTTGCGAACACAAACACATCTATGTCATTGTATTTCCTGCTGAACAGAAACGAGCCGGATATCATTATTTTCTTTTTCTTGTGGTTCGCCTCCATTTTCTTCAGCAACTGCTCTGCTTTCTCAAGCCTGCCTTCGAGGATATGCTCCTGGCCGCAAACATTGATTCCTGAGATGTTGAACAGCGAGAGCATTGCATTCATTTTCGGCTTGATAAACTTGTAATAGTATGTTTTTTCATTGCCTGTAAGGCTTTGTCTGGACAGCCTCTTCCTGATAATATCAAGCTGCAACTCTGTGAAAATCCTTCCTTTCAGGAGAGCCCTGTTTTTCTCAAACATTTCCGCTGTTAGCAAATATTCCATTTTATGATAATAGAATATCATATATTTATAAATGTTTTGGCAATTTTATGGAAAAGAAGTTCCCTGTCGGCTTTGGCGCAGGCTCTGCTGGCTGTTCTTGTTGTGGAGAATACGCCTGTCTAACTTTTTCTTCAAGAGCTCTAATCTGTGCATTCAACACTTCAGCCGCTTGACCTCTTATAGCCAGAGCATCATCAATAAGTCCGGCACAATATCCTCTGCACTTTATATAATCATTCAGTGGGATCTGACCAAACTCAAAATCATCGACAACTGCCCGAACAGGATCGATAACCCCAGCTGCAACTTCTGAAAGAGCCCTCCGAAACAAAGGAACAGATACTTCTCTGAGTGCATCATCAATAAGCGCTTCTGAAAAGCCATGCTGCCGCGCGAACCCACGGAGGTTGTCTATAAGCTCACGAGTCTGCACATTGCGCACACTATAAGCTCCGACTCGGATTTGTTCAACAGAGTTATTGAAATAAGCAGAGTAACCGTCTTGTTCAGCATCCGAGATTTGCGTTGGAGTAACATCAAACAATCCCTGATTCCCATTAAGTGCATAGCTAAGTTCTAACTCTCCATTTCTCAACCGTCCAAGGAAATGGTCGCGTGCTATACTCAAAAAACCAGGATCGGTATCAAGGACCTGATGGTCGACGAAAAATTTTCCAAGCTGATACATCCTGTAGGGTTCAGCCCACCTGCTCTTAGGTTTTCTCAATTCCTCGATAACAGAATCATATAATGCCTGAGCTCCTGCTGCAACAGCCTGATCAAATCTCCTAGTAGGAGTTGCAGAGCATGTCTGGCTCTTTGCACTCTCATCATCGACATCAACCTCTGTATAGTTATCTACAAAAGGCTCTTCGCCGAGAAAAGGAAACTCTTGAAGCAGCTTTTTTGCCTGTTCAGTAGGTTCTATAACTGGAACCAGACGTTGATTTTCAAGTTTATCCAGAAGAGAAGGCGGATATCCCATAAAATCTACAACACAGCCGGCAGATATCACTCTCAGCAACTCTTCATAATCTCTGCTGGCAGCAATTTCAAATAATCCTTTGACCTGCATAACGGTAATAACACCACGATTAAAAGCCTTATTAAAAAAATCTGCACATCTAATTTGCCTATCAAAATCAATCATTTTTCCGCCTCCAAAACACAGCACAATTAAACGTATTGATTATAAATAAAACAATTCCAAAAAAGGATAATCCTATTTAAACTTTGCTGAATTCCTTTGACACAGGAATATGACGAAAAAAAGAAAAAAATGAAAATCAGTTCACTGTCGGCTTTGGCGCAGGCTCTGGCGCAGGCTCTGCTGGCTGTTCTTGTTGTGGAGAATACGCCTGACCGACTCTTTCTTCGAGATCTTCAATCTTTGCGTTCAATGTTCCCGCCAGTTCATCTCTTATAGCCAGAGCATCAGTAAGAAGTGATTGAGGATATCCTCTGCACGCCATATAAATCAACAGTGGCATCTCGCCGTGCTCAAAATCATCGACAACTGCCCAAACAGGATCGATAACCCCAGCTGCAACTTCTGAAAGAGCCCTCCGAAACAAAGGAACAGATACTTCTCTGAGTGCATCATCGAGAGGCGCTTCTGAAAAGCCATGCAACCGCGCGAACACGCGGAGGTCGCCTATACAGTTACGAGTCTGCACATTGCGCGTACCATAAGTTCCTTCCCTGATTTGTTTAACAGAGTTGTCGTAACGAACTTGGTACCCAGCTTCTTCAGCATCCGAGATTTGCATTGAAGTAACATCAAACACGCTTGGATTCCCATGAAGTGCCCGGCTAAGTTCCAACTCTCCATTTTTCAACCGTCTAAGGAAATGGTCGCGTGCTACCCTTAAAAAGCCAGGCGGGGTATCAGGGATATGATGCTCGACAAAAATTTTTCCAAGCTGATAGATCCCGTTGGGATCAGCCCATGTGCTCTCAGGATCTCTCAATTCCTCAATAAGAGAATCATATAATGCCTGAGCTCCTGCTGCAACAGCCTGATCAAATCTCCTAGTAGGAGTTGCAGAGCATGTCTGGCCTTCTTCATAATCATCTTCAAAAGGCTCTTCGCCGAGAAAAGGAAACTCTTGGAGTAGTTTATTTGTCCGGCTAATAGGTTTTATAACTGGAATAAGACGTTGTTTTTCAAATCTTAATAAAAGAGAAGGCGGATATCCCATAAAATCTACAACACAGCCGGCAGATATCACTCTCAGCAACTCTTCAAAACTTCTGCTGGCGCCCACTTCGATCATTCCTTTGACAGCTTTATCGCTAACATGACCGGTTCTGCGAAACATATCTATAACATGCAAATCATAACTAACTTCTGAATAAACATTAACATCAACCATTTTTTCGCCTCCAAAACACAGCACAATTAAACACATTGATTATAAATAAAACAATTCCAAAAAAGGATAATCCTATTTAAACTTTGCTCAAATCCCTTGACACCGGAATGTAACGAAACTTTTAAAAACTTCGAAAAATAACTAAAGTTCATTCTGAAAAATAAGAGGATTGCGCGGAATGTACCGACAAGGCGTCCTCTTGGTTTTGAAACAGAAGGGTTGCGCGGGGCGTACCGGTTAAGCGCCCTTCTATGTTTATTCTAAGATTATTTGCCGAGTCAAAATATATCTTCAGAAAAGCCCTTTTTACTCGAGGTGTTCCACACAATTCAGGCAATGGATGACGTGGCTCTTATCCTCTTTTATCTCGAAAATGCTGACTGATGCATTCTGTTGTTTTGCAGAAAAAGCAGGGTCATCTGTAATCACCCTGATTAAAGCCTTGTTGATTGCATTGTGGCCGACAAACAGCACTGTTCCAGAAGGGCACTCAGAGTATGCCTTGTCTATCATTTTTTTGGCCCTCAGGTCAAGGCTTGTTTTTGATTCTACATCTGGCGGCGGATTGCTCCAGTCAATGGATTCATTTGGTTTTCCCTCAAAACTGCCGAGGAAATTCTCCCTTAATTCAAGTGCAAGCTTGAAAGGTGTTTTCTTATGATACTTGGCAACAGCCATTGCTGTGTCAACAGCTCTTTTGGCATCGCTGGAATAGATGCAGTCTAATTTTTCATTTTTAAGACGCAGGGCCAGCTTTTCAGCCTGCTTGATGCCGAACATTGAGAGTTCTCCGGGAAGTCTGCCCTCGAGTATTCCTGCCTCATTGGCTATTGTCCTTCCGTGTCTTGTCAGGATTAGTTTCATATTGCATTCTGCAACAATAAGCATCTATAAATATTTTGTTAATTTATAGGCATTAACATTAATTTTCACATGCGCAATAATGCCTGTATCCCAGAAAAATTTAAACAATCAATATGCAAAATCGAAAGAAAGACCTAAAAATGAAAAAGAAACAGAATTTTAATCGAAATATTTATATACTACCATCTAGTTACAACACATATGGGTTTAGATAATATCAGGGAAAAATCGGGTAGCGTATTGAAGGGATTGTTTGGCGGCCTTTCTGGCCTTGAATTCCTTACTGAATTACTTTCTGCTGATAGAGAACGAATTGACTTTGATTCACCTATTGAATTAGGAACCTACAAACTCGTTATTGATGTTGAAAGGGGCAATGTTAAAACTGGTTTTACACTTCCAATAGAATCATTTATGCGAGTTGAAAGACTTCTTAGACAAATAGATTTTGAAGGATTCAAGAAAGGTGTTAGGGAAGGCATGGTTTATGCCCATGAATACTTGAGAAATCCACAATTTGTTTCATTTCTAGCTGATTACAATCAGGGCGTAACTAGACAACAGGAAAAGGAATGGTCAAATGATGTCCATGCCTCTAAGAGAGATGAAGTACAAACGCAACTTAGCAGAACATTAGCCCATTTATCGGCAGCACAATCGCATTTGTATAATAGGGCAAAACAGAGAAAAGAAAACATTGCTTTAGAAGAGCTATTTGCGAAAATTGATACAGAATTAATCCCTCATTTTAAACGGGAAGGCAAAATTTAATACAATATTGGTTATAAAATTCCACCCACTGATTACTCTCTTTTTATGTATCGTTTCACTCGGTGAACACGATCTTTCTTTCGACTCTTCGAAATTTTGCTTCGCAAAACCGCTTTCGCTTTTCTTGGTTACCCCAGCTCCACAAAAATAATAACCATGCAAGACGATGTTAATCTCTAAAGAACCTAATTTTGTAGCGAAACTCTCGCAACACGCCATTTTTGCTCGTAGGGAATGACTCATCTAACAATCAATACACGAAAATTAAAGTTTTCTGATATGCATAACTAAAAAGAATCCGAACTTTCAATATTCACAAGCTCCATTCTTCCCATGAGCTTAATCCGAATGCGAATGCATACGGCATAAACCTGTTTCTTGCGCGCGAGCTCTCGAATTTGTGCCTCTGCAGGAAAACATATAGCTCGTCTGTTTTCTTTTTCAGGGGCTTGAGAGTTTCTATGTGTATCTCCATCTCCGGAAATTCCTTTCTGAAAAGATTTGCATAGTAAGAATAGACCAGCGCAAGGGCAGACACGCCAAGGGCAAGAGAGACCAGCAGGCCTGCTGTGCTTGCAAAGCCCATCAGCCTAAAGGCGAAAAAGAAAGCCACGAAAATGCAGAAGCCGGCGAGCACTGAATAGCTTGTTCTTGACTCTTTGGATGTTTTCGCGGCTGCAAGCACATCAGAGGGATGCGCGCCTGTCCTGAAAAGCGGCTCATGGTTCACGCCGAGAGAGTCTGCTTTTTTCCTGTAAATGTTTTTAATGTATTTTTTTATTGCATTGTGAAGCTCTGAGCTTTCCATTATGCGCGAGAGCTTATCAGAGCTGAGAATTTTCGCTTCAGCGAAAAGAATGCCGAGGAATTCATTCTCAAAATCAGAGAGCCTGCTGTCTTTTTTCAGAAAAGACACCCTGTTTATTTTGTAGTCCCAGTCTTTCAGCACAACATCAATGCTGAGGTATCCCCTGAGATTCAGGTCGAGCAGTGTCGCAAGAACTGCCTTGTCCGAGACGCAGCTGTCGCTGACAAATCCTGCCAGGCACGGCTTTATCTCCCCGACATACTGTTCTGCTTTATGGATGCTTATCATCTGATTGCATTCCTATTCTGGATTCTCAAAAATCATCGTCATCTTGGGCAGGCGCTTTTTTTCCTTTCTTTGCTTTCGGCGCCTTCATTTTTTTTGTTATGGCAATCTTTTGCCTGCATTTTTCGCACTCAAAGATATAAGAGTCAACTCCCTGGAATTTCTTTCTCTGATACGGGGTGGTTGTCTGTGATTCAAAGCCGCAGAAAGAGCATTTATAGTCTATGTTCAGCAAAAGCTGTGATTCAAGCTCCTCTTTTCCGACTGTATGGCCGCAGCTGTTGCACACATATTCGGGAGCCCTTCTTTTTATCACGCCTTTTTCAACAGGCTTGCCCATAAGCCCTTTTTTGCATTTTTCGCACAAGGGCCTGAAAGCCCATGCCCTTATCCTTCCATTATCGGCTGACCTGTTTGTGAAGTATACGCACTCGTCCATAGAATTCGGCTCTTTTAATTTTCCCATGAAAAAACCACCCCTTTTTTGAAAATGACTAAAACATCTGGCCTCAGACAAAGCAAATCAGGCATGCTGTTTGCCCTGTATATTAATCCTGTATTTTTAAGTGTTATGGTATCCTGTCAAGATTGCTGAGTAGATAATTTACCCTGTCTTTTTCCTGCTTTATCTCTATCGCTCCCTTTGCCTCAATCGGCACTGTACTTTCTTCAGCCTTCGGCCCTAAAGGAGAAGCAGCAGGTTTGGACTGCTTTGCCACAAGAAGGTCTTTGCAAAAAGGCTCGTATTTCAGCCTTGCAGTTGCAAGCTCGTCATCTGTTGCTTTTTTCAGCTCCCATTCAAAATTCAGACCGTCATTCTGCCTTCGCGGAATAACATGGATAAAAAAATGATTTTCTGACTGCCCTGCAACCACGCCGTTCTGGATAATCATGTTTGTGCCCTGGGCATTCAGTGTTTCAAACAAAAGTATGGACAGCTTGTTTGCTATCACAAAGAGCTCACCGAGAATATCATCAGGCACCTGTTCAAGGATTGTGTAATGCTGTTTTGGAGCAACAAGAATGTGACCCAGAGAGGCTGGTGTTTTCGACAGTATGACTGCTACTCTGTCATCCTGGAAAATAACCTCTTTCGACCTCTTTTCCAGCTCCTCGCATATGAAACAGCTCATCTTGTTTTCCTCTTATTGCCTGATTGATTACTTGGATAAATCACTTGAATAATTTTGAAATGTCATCAAGGTCTGGCCTTGGCTGCGGACCTGCATTCTTTGCAGGCTTTTCATCATCTTCACTGATATCTTCTTTTTCTATCCCTGCTTCTATCTCTGGCTCGGCTTTATTTTCAGCAGATTCTACCTCAGTTTCAGGCACGACAGTGTATTCAGCATTTTCAGTGTTTTCAGGATTCTCAGCACTGGATTGCGCTTCTGCATCCTGCTGCAATCCAAACGCAGGCGC
>JAZDFJ010000104.1:0-3134 GCA_043807995.1 Candidatus Woesearchaeota archaeon | reverse complement strand
TCTCTGAAAAATGGCCAGAAATCTGCTTTCGCTAAACGCATAATCAATCCTGTTAATGTTATTGCTACAATCCCAACACCATACACCCATCCTTCCTTGTACATCCACTTCGCAATATTTCGCACTATCGGAATCTTGTTCAGTCTCTGGTGTTTCTTGCTGAATTCGGCTCTTCTTTGTTTTTCTTTTATTTCTTCTTTGCTCTGCTCTTTTTCTCTCTCTTCAATTTTTTCCCTATTAAACCAAAATGTAAAAAACCCAGAGCCGATTGCAAACAGTGTCAAATACAATTGCTTTGCCTTGACTGCCTCTGCAAGATACTTGAACCATGAGAGGTCTGTGAGGAAATTGAACTGCAGTGCTGTTACTGCTATCAGAAAAAGCAATATCAAGAACAAATACTTCAATGGCGACTCAAGTCTTTCTTTGTACTTTGCCTCGTCTTTTTTCACAAAAAAGAACAGCCACGAAAACCCGAAAAAGAACAACAGGATCACAAGGTAATTCTGATTGATCTTCTGGGGATCAAGAACCTTAATAATGTTAAGGATTAAAAGTATCGCCGCCAGGAAAAAAAGATTCCTAGAAGCAGCCAGCAGCCACTTCTGTTTTTTTCCTTCTTTTCTTGCAGGAATGTTGGATGGCTTGCTGCCTGCAGACCTTCTCTCTTCCTTCGCTGTTGTGCCTCTTATCTCAGCACTCCTGCCAGGAACGTTTCTTATAACTCTCTTCTGCACAGGCTTTTCTTCAGGCGCCTTAATGCTTATCCATCCAGAATCTTCCTTTTCCATCTCAATCCTCTTTTCCATGTGCTCTCTGCCTTTTTTTTATAAACTTTGCTATACTCCAATATCCTACTTCACTGCTTTCATTATCCTCTGCACAGCGCCTGTGAAATCAGGCACATTCTCAATCAGGCCTGAGAGTTCAGATTTCCATATGCTTTTCTTCTCCTTGAGCGCCTTTGCAAACTCTTTAAGATCAAACCTTCTGCTGTAATATTCCAGCTTTTTCTCAGCCAGTGTTTTATTAAGCTTCACTCCCTTTTCAGCTAAAAAATACAGATCATAAACATCCCTTGCCTTGTTTCTTGTCATCACAGCCCTTATTTTCTCTGCAAATATCTCCTCTTCAGACATGACGTAAACATCAAAAGATGGAATCTCCTCCAAAAACCTGCCTATGCTCTTTATCACAGGCTTTATCTCTGTTTTCTCCCTGAAGCTGAAATCCAGCTTTACCTTGCAGTAGCTGTTCCTGTTTCCATTAAACAAAGGCCCTTTTATCCTCACAATCCAGCTCCTGCTCCTTTCAAAGCTGTCCTCTTCTGTCTCGAACTCAATCCTGAACCTTTTCAGCCCTTCAGCTACAGCCTGAAAATTAACTTCGTCTTTGCAGCTGAAATCAAGGTCTTCAGAAAACCTGTTCAGCCCAAAGCATTTGGACAGCGCAGTTCCGCCTTTGAATACTATTTCGCTGCCGTAATTCTGGTAAACCACAAAAAGCAGTATGCTCTGGAAATAATCCTTTTCAGCATGGCCTATATTTTTCATTCCTCTTAACTTGGCATACTCTTCAAGTTCGTTTTTTGTAATCATAGCTTCACCATCCATTTGAAATCCAATGACCTGTATTTTCCTGAAAACTGGTTCAGGAAGACATAATTCCTGTCCATTTTAAAGTGTGCTGAAATATCCATGTTTTTGTGTTTTTCAAGAAGATATCCCGCTCTTTTCACCAGCGAGAGATTTTCTGCCTTTTTAAGGCACTCTACTATTTTTTCCTTTGTAATGCTGGCTTTCTGGAAAACTTTTTCTATCTCATCAAAATTGCCCATTTCCCTGAAATGCAGCAGAGAGTCAATAAGCAGCTTTTCCTGAGTTGCTATAAACATATCTCCATTCTCGCCCCTGACTTTTTCATAGCCAAAAAACTCCCTGACTTTGACAAACCTGATTTTATGCCCTTCAAAGCCTATCTCCCTTACTTTTCTCGTGCATGCGACATACACAGTATTTAAAGCCTGCTCTGTAAACCCATAATGCGCGGAGGCAGACCAGAAAGAGATATAGGAGGGGATTTTCAGATTGCTTGCAATGACAAGAATGTCTTTCTTGACTGTATAGGCATTTTTTGTGATTCTCCTTATAAGCCCTCTTTTTTTCAGCCTGCCCAGGACAAGCGCAGCATATTGCTTTGGAAAGCCGCCGATTCTCTGGACGTCCTGCACGGAAAACACAGCCTTGCCATTCAGCTTTTCAATGATATCAATCTCTTTCATGCAAATCGCTTCTTGTTTTAGGTTTATAAAGTTATCTATTTTGATATGTTCGTGTCCCAAAAACAAGAAACCGCGTGGTTTTCAGGATGGTGAAATAGTTTACTCTCGGTGAGCGCCAATTTAAGCCAGCCATTTGACAACCTCCTCCACACTGTTTAAGATTATGTGTTTTTTCAATATCTCTTTTTTTAAAGATTCTTTTATGCTGATTAATGAAGCAACTTTCAGGCCATGCACTTTCTTGCTGTATTTTTTATCTATTTCTGTGAAATCAATGTCTTCAAGGCAGACAATGTCCACATCCTGTGCTTTGGAAAAGTTTTCAGCAGAAGAGCCAAACACAATCACCGGCTTGGAGGAAGCCTTCTGCAGATAATAAACTATCTCCCTGAAAACCTTGTTTTGCGCGCATTTATACAGCAAAAACTCTTTTTCAGCAATGCTCAGGTAATCAAAGACCAGAGGAAAATCAAAATTAACCTCATACAATGTCAGCCTTCCTTTTGAGCTGATTTTCAAAAATCCGTCTTTGGCAAATTCATTAAGATATTTTCTTACAGTCGCATGATTTGTCTTTAGCCTTCTCGAGATGTCTAAAAGATGCAAGCTTTCTCTTGTGGAAAGGAATGGTTGCAAATAAAACCATTTAGTCGGTTTACTATCCATGTGGTTAGTTATTCAACTGAACTATTTAAATCTTTCTAAAAACATTGGTTGTGTTATCGGGACTTTAAGTACAAGGAAACAAAATCTCTTTTAAGGTACCGAAATATTTATAAACATTTTACTCTATTAAAGATTATGAAAATAATAAAAGCCCCCTCTAAAAGCGTAATTAACAAAAAAGGCGAGA
>JAZDFJ010000103.1:0-8407 GCA_043807995.1 Candidatus Woesearchaeota archaeon | reverse complement strand
ACAAGCGCCGTTTTTCCTCAGGGATCAACAGGAGAATAGAGCAGAGAGAATATACGGATGCAATGGATTGGCTTTCATTCCATGTTGCGCAGTTTCAGCGGGAAAAAGGGAAATCTGAGAAGCAGTACGATGAATCTTCCCAAAGAATTGAGGATGTGCGGGCGGAGATACTCCAGGATGGCCTTGTGCTGCAGATCAGGAGAAAAACGCTTTGTTCTCTCCAGGAGTTCCTGGATTCACTGAAAAGCGATCAGCAGAAAGCCTCTGAAAACGGCGATTTTCAAAGCGCCCAAAAATGGAGCAAAGCTCTCTATGCGTATCAGCGCGATCTTCCGAAATACCAGACTGATATTATGCAGCTGGAGTCGCAGCTTGAGACTAAGGGCAGCCAGCTCTCCCAGGCAAAGGCAACGCGGCTGATTGCCTACAAAAACATCATCCTGTTTTCAAAGGCAGAAATAATATTCAGGGAGTTCCAGAAAAGAATCAAAGACATGTACACTCTTACCATGACGCACAAGCAGGAGATGACGCTATCCAATGTTGCAGGCGGGCTTGCAAGATTCAATCCAGTCCAGGGCAGGATGAATGACTGCACAAAAGCGTATGCAGATCTTGCTGATTCGCTTCCGTCTGACATTGACCAGCTTGCTTCGCTTCCGTCTGATTTGGATGATAGGTGTGAAAAGTTTTTCACAAACCTGACAAGAAGCAATGAAGAAATGTATTCCCGGGCGATGAGCGTGTTTGAAAAGGTCAAGAGCGGAGCAATGTGATCACCTGTTCTGCCTTTTTTTCTTTCTTTTTTTTTCTCTTTTTAAATTTGATTGGGATATCACTCAATAATGATTAAACCTGTAAAGCCCTGAAATGCTGGTTTTTTTTGGTTTGAGCAGCAAGTATATGCTGCAGAATAGAAAAGTATATAAACAACAAAAATAAGTATGATGATTGATTGGGGGTTTTAGGAGTCTGAGCAGGAGTGTGTCGATATATATGCAAGGCTATGAACAGCCATGAATCAACCAAGATTCAAGCGAAAAAAATGACAAAAAAACTTATAAAAGAAGTTGTTTCAGAGCTTGTCGGAGAAGAGGCTCTGCCGATAATATTCTTTCTAAAGGACAGGACAATGACTTCGGAGTTTGTTGTGGCAGAAGAGCTTGACATCGAAATTCATCAGATAAGAAACATCCTTTACAGGCTTCTTGAGCATAATATTGTTACTTTTATAAGAAAAAAAGACAAGATAAAAGGCTGGTATATCTGCTACTGGGACTTTAACGAAAACATAATCCCATATCTCTCTAAAAAGCTCAACGATGAAAAGATAAAGTCGCTCAAAGACAGGCTTGACAAAGAGTCTGAGAATAACTTTTTTATGTGCAGAAGCGCATGTACAAGAATGGATTTTGAAAAGGCCATGGAGTTTCAGTTTAAGTGCCCTGAATGCGGGCAATTAATGCATGAGCAGGATAATGCCAGGACAATACAGTTTCTGCAAGAGAGAATTAGAGAGCTTGGGAGCAAGTGCAGCTGAGCAGCTAAGAATTTAACCCGCTTTTTCTTTTTGATGTTCTTTATCTTTTCCTTTAATTTTTTTGATATTCTTCAGTTTTTCTTTTAGTTTATGCATAACCCTGCGTGTTTTCTTGGCGCCGTCTTCAACGCTTTTCCCGCCTGCATCCGCGGCCTTGTCTATTTTTTCCTGCAACTGTTTTGCATATTCGCCGAAAAGAGATCCTGTATCGTTTGTATGTGTGCCGAAATCATTGAATCTGACAACCGCGTGCAGCTCTCCTCTTTCTGCCAAAGGCTTTTCATCAGCATAGCCAAGGGCGATAATTGCCTCCGGGCTTGCGCTGTCAGGAATCTCAAAGATTTGCCGAACCTCGGCCTCATCAAAAGCGCCGATCCAGGCAGCGCCCAAGCCAAGCGAATGGGCAGCCAAAAGCATGTTTTGCGCAGCAGCAGCAACCGCCTGTGTTCCCCACTTGATTCCTTTTTTCCCATAAAAGCCCTCGACTTTTTCTGTAAGAGAGCAAAGCACGATTAGAGATGATGCATTGTAGACGCACTCTTGCCTGAAGCAATAGCCATAAGCTGCCTTGATAAGCTCCTTGTCTGTCACGACGATAAACTTCCAGTTTTGCAGATTTCCAGGGCTTGGAGCAAAGTGTCCTGCTTCGAGTATTCTTGCAATAATGTCAAACTCTATCGGTTTTTGGAGAAATTTCCTTATGCTCCTTCTTGTTTTGATGCAGTCTAAAACGTCCATGTTTATTTTACCTATTAAGGTTTATTTAAACTTTACTAAAAAACATTGAATTTGCGGTTTCAGAGTTTACGCGCTATTCAATATTACCTTTTTAGCCTTGCGCCGCAAATATGGCAAAAATTCGAGTAGCTGTAATGCTTTGTGCCGCAGTTATGGCACATTATTATTCTGTTCTGGCTAATCAGGCTTGGCTGTTCTGGGTAATGCTCTGGCTTAAACTGGGCTCTTGCCTCAGTCCTGTATGACGGAAACTCTTCTTTTTCTCTGCTCTTTCTTTTTTTCTTTGAAGAAGCCCATATTGTTTTTATCACTCCAATGAACACAAATAATCCTGCAATGGCTATGAATAGGACCATGCCTTTTTGCTGGGTTGCTTTCTGAACAATCCACGCAAATACTCCGACAACAACTCCGATGATTATCCAGGCAGGGCCTGGTATGCTCGCCATGATGCACCTCTTTTTTTAGTATATTAGTATATCCAGGCTTTGTTCGAAATCTTCCTTTGGTCGATTTCAAGTCACCTTGAAAATTTTGGATTAATTTGTTGCATGGTGCTGCGCCCCCGGTAAGACGTACCTTTACCAATGCAAGCTGGTGCAATGCAAAACTTTGTTTTGATTGCACGAACAAAGTGGATGTGAACAATTAGGGGACTGAGCAAAGCGAATGTCGCCTAGCTCGGTCAAACCTGATAAGGGTTGAGGGACGCCCCCGCGCAACGCACAGGAAGATGATATTTCTTGAAATTTTCACCCTATGGTGACTTTTCGGGCAAAGCCTATAAGTATATCTTATGTTAGGATTTCTTTAGCGGCCTTAGCTTTTTTCTGCCGCCCATGTAAGGCTGAAGCGCCTCTGGAATTGACACGCTGCCGTCTTTGTTCTGATAGTTCTCTATCAGCACAACTATTGCCCTTGATGTGGCTATGGCTGTGTTGTTCAGAGTGTGCAGTGTTTCCCTTTTCCCATCCTTGCGCACGACTTTAATGTTAAGGTTTTCTGCCTGAAACCCTGTGCAGTTGCTTAGAGAGCAGACTTCCTCGTATTTCCCTGTTGTCGGGCGCCAGACCTCTATGTCGCAACTTTTTGATTTCCAGGCTGCAAGGTCTCCTGAGCAGCACTCAAGCACCCTGTAAGGCAGTTTTAGCGCCTGAAATATCTCCTCTGAATTGTTTAACAATTCATCATAATATGTGTATGAGTCTTCTGGTTTGCAGAATATAAACTGCTCTACTTTGTTGAACTGGTGGGTTCTCCAAAGCCCTTTTTCATTGATGCCATGGCTGCCGACCTCTTTTCTAAAGCACATCGTATAGGAAAAATATTTTTTCGGCAGTTCATTCTCCTGCAGAAAGCTGTTTGAGTGCAGGCCGAGCAGCGAGTATTCGCTTGTTCCTATAAGGCAAAGATCTCCGTCGTCAACCCTGTATATTGTCTTGCTGAACTCTTCAAGATCCAGCGCAGCTCCGAGAATATTCTGGTGAAGCATTAATGGAGGCTCGATATACACATAGCCTTTTTTCTCCATGTGGCCTATTGCGAATTGTATCAGCGCCTGATTAAGCAATGCAAGATCCCCTTTTAATATGTAGAATCCGTTTCCTGATATTTCTGCAGACTTTTCAAAGTCAGCAAGCCCGAGCTCTTCTATCAGCTCGACGTGAGTTTTTGCCTTGAATGCCTGTTTTTTTGTTTTTCCCCATGTTTTTACAGTCTTGTTTTCTTCTGCATCCTTGCCTATGGGGACTGACTTGTGAATTATGTTCGGGATTTTTGCCAGAAGCTCCTGCCTTTTGTTGCTAAGCTCCTGCATTGTCTTTTCTTTTTCTTTTATCTCCTCAGGAATGTCCTTTACTTTCTGCAGGATTGCCTTGATATCCTTGTCTGCTTTTTTCAGCTGGTTTATCTGCTCGCTAAGCTTGTTTCTCTCTGACCTTAAGCCGTCTATTTCTGACTTCAGCTTTCTCCATTTTTCGTCTGTTTTGAGAAGCTCCTCAACCAGAGGAATTTTCTGCTCCTGAAATCTTTTTTTGATGTTCTCTTTTACAAGCTCTTTGTTTTCCCTGATGAATTGGATGTTAAGCATATTACTGTTTACTTGCTGTTTTTTTATATAGTTTTCTAAATTAGAGCGCTGTAGGCGGAAAACTTTTGCAGTTTTGTTGTGAGGCTGCTAATCTTTAGTCAGGACAAAGTCCTGATTTTCAAAAACTTTTTAAACAGGGTTTCTGTTTATTCTTGAAGAGGTGAGTGCCATGTTTAAATATGCTCCTTTGTCCAGTAGTTTTATGATGGTTTCTCTTTTAGGCTTTATCGGATGTGCGTTTCTTATTGGTGTTTCAGCTCTTAGAAGCTGGGCTTTTGCCTTTATGATTGTTTTTATTGCTATGTTTATTGCTTCAATAGTCTCTATGACAAAAGCTCCTGCTGATAGTTTTGCAATGTCAGACTTTGGTTTTCATGAAAAACCTTCCAAGACTGTTGTTGTTTACCCTAAAAAAAGGGCTGCTTCTGCTAAAGCAAAATCTGCCAGGAAAAAGCGCTAATCTTTGTTTTTAACCCTTCTTTTTAAGTAAAATAAGCTTCTAGTATACGAAAACGTATACAAATCGAAACATTTATATATTAGTTTACTTATTGTATTTGCTATGGTAATGCTTTTTGATCAGTTCAATCTGCCAGAAAACATTTTTGAAATAGTTTTCGCGACAAACCAGCAAGTCACTGTTGCGCAGCTTCTTATCGAGCAGATGAAGCAGAAAGATGGGGAGATAGGCAAGACAGAGATGTCAATGTTTGCCACTGCACTGCATGACGGCATATCTTTAGAGCAGCCAAATCCCTCAGGAACACCTGCAAGCATTCAAAAGAAAAAAATCACATTCAGCTATAACAAGAGGCAGTTTTACGACAGGATATTGACTCCTATGAAAACAATGGGCCTGATAGATTATGACTTATACAAGAAAACATACAAGTTCAGCGAGAAATTCAACAAAAACATGATGAGGGTTGGTCTTATGTGGCTCCAAGAGTTAAGGAGACCGCCAAGGTCTTTTGCCTTGAACACAAAAAAATAGCATCATGCTTACAAGGCTCCCTGTTGCCTTAATTTTCTCTAACCACCCTCCCCAAAACCATTATGTCAGCAGGGCGCCTTAATTCTTTTTTTTAGATTCGATTCTTTTTCTAGAGAAAGGGATAAAACCTTTGCGGATTAATATTGACAAAACATTTAATTCTTTAGTCGCCTATGTCTGCAGCTCTTGGGGAAGCAGCGGAAACATATACATCTTGAACCTGCTGAGAAAGTCTTTCTGCCAGTCCAGCATCTCCATTTGAAGTCACATCAATAAAAACAAATCTTCTACCTTTCCTTTTTGAAAGATCTTCAGCTAATTGTTGTGCTTTTTCTCTTGCAATCTGATATGCTAATGGCGGGACGTGGGAAGGTTCATGAGCAATTCCAACAGGCGAGCTTCCATGCATAATTATCCAATGTCCACCAACTTGTTCAGGATGTGGATAAACAGTGCTTCCCGGCCTTGAAGCTCTTATCTGTTCTGCAAGGCTTGGCATCCAAAATCCGGTAAAGCATGATAAACTCATTTCACAAACGCGAATCTTGTAGGCATTATCGGTTGATGAATCAAACACATCTCTTTCATCCTGCAAAAAAACCCTAAAAATCATTTCGTTTATCATATTTGCTTGAGAGTTTGCTGAAATTTAAAAAGATATGTGAAATAGAACATATATTTTACTTGCTGATAAATCGATAAATGAGTATTTTTCCAAAAAACAAGAAAAAGAAAAAATAAAAAGAACAAAAATTTCTTATTCTTCGTCGCAGAATTCAATCATGTCATGCTTGAACTCTTGGTCGCCTGAGATTATTCCCTTGTTTTTCTGGAATTCCCGCGCAGCAAGCCAGAACAGCAGGCCAAGGCTTTTCTTTCCCTTGTTGTTGCACGGCACAACCAGGTCGATGTTGTTTGTCTGGTTGTTGGAGTCGCAGAGCGCGATAACAGGAAACCCGATCTCAAACGCGTCCTGGACAGCATTCCTGTCAGGCCAAGGGTCTGTAACAACAAGAATCTTTGGCTCGACAAAGCCGTCAAGCCTTGGATTGGTCATCACTCCCGGCGGATACCTTCCTGCAAATATCTTGCATCCGATCAGGTTTCCGAATGCCCTGACAGCCTTCCAGCTGTTCTCTCTTCTTGAGACAATGAGAATATCATTAGGCTCGTACTGCGAGATAAAGTTGGACATCACTTTTATTCTCTCATCAATCTTTTGTATGTTTAGAACAGACAGGCCGTCGGCTCTTGTCTTGTAGATGAAATTGTCCATGTATTTTGTCTTGAATTTTGTGCCGATATGTATTCCTGCCTTTAAGTAAACCTCGTTAGGCACCAGCAATCCTGTGTTTTCTTTCATTTTAAGTCCTCCTGGATAAAATAGCATGATAGAAATCTTTTGATTTCCACCGTTTTTCTTGCCTCAGATGGAGCCTTACCTTCTTTGAGTTTTAGGTAAGCTTGGCAATATGACAGGGAAACCAGGGGCTGTTTAAAAAGTTGATGCTTTTCGCGGCTTTGCCGGAATCTTGCTTTGCTCGATTCATAGTCGCAAGCAAAAGGTAGCTTTTGCTGCGCCAAAAATCAGTTAGATTTTTGTGCACCTTGAAAATTATCCTATATAGTCGTGCTCCCTTGATGTGCTTGAAGGCTCATTATCCTGCTTAGGCTTTGGCTTGGACAGCTCTTCAGGGATGTCGGATGACTTCATGTCTTTCAGAAGCTTTTCAGTGTCAGCCAGAAGTATCTGCCCCAATGCCTTTCCAGTGAGTATATCAACAACAATCCTTGAAACAACAGTCTTGGTATTCCTGTCGTAGAACAGTATCTCCAGTTTTGGGATTTTTGTGACGCTGTCTTTTTTTGCCTCTTTGTTGACGCTGACTTTCATTGCATTGAGAAGTATTGCATCATCAGCATAGACTGGTTTTACATCCGGTGGAATCTGAAGATTCAAGCCCGGATTGATTTGCTGTGGCTCCATAGAATCACCTCTTTAAATGATATACGGCACTGCGGGGCAGTTCTTTAAATAGGTATCGGAAAATTGGGCGCTGCACTGCAAAAACGAAAGATTTATATACTTCTATATGTATACACTTCTGTATGGACAAATCAAAAGTAACTTTAAGCCTGGATAGAAGCACTTGGAAAAGCTTTAAATTGCACTGCGTGAAGAATGACTTGCTTGCTTCGGATTTAGTGAATGACTTTATGGCATCTGCGACTGGCGAAAAACCAAGGAAAATCCTGTATGACTTAAAGATAAAAAAGCACTTTTAGAATGCCGGATTGTAAGATAGGCTGGCAGGCTCCTTTCTAAAACAAAAAAGTATATAAAGAGTTTGCTCTCACTTTTCTCAGCAGTTTTCGATAAGAATTCCGGCACAAACACCGAGTTGATAGAGGGTCTTGAGGGTAATGACAAGAATCACAAAGCTTGTAATAAAGGGATTTAAGTCTTTTGCCAATAAAACAGAAATAGTTTTCGGAGAGAAATTCAACTGCGTTCTTGGCCCTAACGGCGCCGGAAAAAGTAATGTGCTGGATGCATTATGCTTTGTGCTTGGCAAGTCCTCTGCAAAAAGCCTCAGAGTTGAAAAAGGGCAGAATCTGATCTATAACGGGGGAAAGCTGAAAAACCCTGCAAAAAATGCAGAGGTGAGCATATTCTTTGACAACAGCAGCAAGATATTCCATGAGGAAACTCCCGAGATAAAAATTTCGAGGATAATAAAAGAGGACGGCCAGTCAGACTATCTTATAAACGACAAGAAAAGGACAAGGCAGCAGGTTATTGAACTGCTGAGCATTGCAAAAATAAACCCTGACGGCTACAACATAATACTTCAGGGAGATGTATCGCACTTTGTGGAGCTTTCTTCTGTTGAGAAAAGGCGGATTATCGAGGAAATTTCAGGAATCGGGATTTATGAGGAGAAAAAGGAAAGATCCCTGAGAGACCTTGAAAAAGTTGAGCAGAAAATCAACGAGGCAGAGCTTATTCTCACTGAGAGAAAATCATTTCTCGGAGAGCTGAAAA
>JAZDFJ010000102.1:0-6967 GCA_043807995.1 Candidatus Woesearchaeota archaeon | reverse complement strand
ATGATTCTCTGAAGGAAAAAGCTGCAGTTCTGGATGGCCTGAGAGAGAATGTCGGTGAAAAGAGAGCTTTTGTGGCAGAAGAGAAAAGGAAAAAAATCGAGAATACGCTCGAGCAAGGCACAAAGGATGTTGAGGAGAAGCTGAAAAAAAGGCAGAAGCTCACAACAGAGGACCTGCTCATATTCCAGGCAAAGGACGGCGCTGATTTTAGAAGAAAAGGCAAGGAAAAAAGACGTGATGACGCGCCCGCCAAAAACCGGTCTGGCGAAGATGACGAAGAATAAATATGGCTTTGGTTTCTGATATTTCTGGTGTTTATGGGAAATTATGGCCTTTGGAGAAATCGCCCGGGCATCAAAACTATGATTTCGGATGTTGTTCGGCTTGTGCCCCCCAACATATCGAAAACCCTTTGTGTTTTAGTAATGCCGCGAACCTTTGGATTCTCAACAAATGATGAATGCCCACGCCTGTTTAAAGCATGGTGGTCTTGAGCAGTGCCGCGCAGCGAATTTTTGTTTTATAAAACTTTTTAAAGAATAAAAGTCTTCTGTTTTGCATGGCGCTTTTCATGATTGGCATTGGTCTGAATGATGAGAAGGACATTTCAGTCAAAGGGCTTGAGCTTGTAAAAAAATGCAGCTTTATCTACCTTGAAAACTACACCTCAATTCTTCAGGTTTCTGTCGAAAGATTGGAGGCTTTTTATGCCAAGCCTGTGATGGCTGCCGACAGGGTTCTTGTCGAGAACAATGCAGAGGAAATGCTTGACAAAGCAGAGTTTGACGACGTTGCTTTTCTTGTGGCTGGCGATGTTTTTGGCGCGACGACCCATGTTGATCTCTATCTGAGAGCAAAGGAAAGAGGCATTGCTGTTCATGTTGTTTTCAATGCGTCAGTATTGAATGCTGTAAGCATAACCGGGCTGGAGCTCTATAAATTCGGCAAGACAACATCTCTTCCATTCTGGACTGATAGCTTCAAGCCAGAAACAGCCTACGATGTTATCAAGGAGAATCTCGAGAGAAACGCCCACACCCTTGTTCTGCTCGACATAAAAAGAGACGAGAACGAGTTCATGACTGCGAATCAGGCAGTCGAGCTTCTTTCTAGAATCGAGCAAAAAAGAAAAGAAGGAATTTTCACAAGCAGCAGGAAAATAATCGGCTGTGCAAGGCTGGGCGGCGACAATGTTGTTTTCTATGGCCGACCGGAAACAATCCTCGAACTTGATTTCGGAGAGCCGCCCCACTGCATAATCATTCCAGCACAGCTGCATTTCATGGAAGAAGAGATGCTTGGCAGGTTTAATATGGAGCAATAGGTTCTGTCCGGGATGTCTCGTAGCACGTTCGCCTTGTTTCTGTAATCGATTGTTACTCGATTTAATCGTAAATTATTCACTTTTAAGGCTCACTCGGCGCTACTTGCTATCCGAGCAGAGCCTTAGCAATAGTCAAGAATTTAAGCGCGTGCTCTGTTTCTCTTTCTATTTCTCTTCGAAATCATCTATTGCTTCCTGATATGTTTTTCTAAAGTCGAGCCCATAAAACGCAAGGAACACCAGGCCAATTGCTGTGAACACCAGCTCCCTGAATTTTATCAGCAGGGAAATCGCAAGGCCTGCGGTTGTTCCCAGGCGCAAAACAGAGAACAGGGATATCTGTGAGGCCTCTAAGGTTCCGAGCGCCAGAGGTATTGGAATCATGTATGCCGCTCCTACAACAGAGAAGATTATGAAGACTTGGGGTATGCTTATGTACCTGCCGACAATCGCGGCTGCAGATTTATACTCGACAAACATGAATACCCAGGAGAGCATAGTTATAAGCACTGCAAGCGCGAAAAATTTCTTTTCTTTTTTAAAGAATTTTATCATCAGGTTTTCTACTTTGATTATTTTCTTCTGATGCTTTTTGAAGAATTTTATCTTATAAACTCTCGTTATCTTGAAAAGCCTGTGTATGCAGCTCCGGCCCCTGAACATCTGTGCGTAAAAGTATATTGTTAGCAATGTTACGATTATGCACGAGGAAAAGATAAGTATCCTGGCGAGCACGGTCATTTTGAATGAGAACATGAAAAACATCAGCCCGAGAATAAATAAGATTCCGCACAGGCTCATCTCCATGAACTTGTCAATGAAAGTGGATGATGCTGCTTCTGCAATATCGATGCCGTCTCTCTGCAGGATTGCAGCCCTCACAGGTTCTCCCCCCAATTTAGCGGTAGGTGTCAGAAAACTGACGCCATATCCTATCATTTTATACGAGAATAGCTTGGCGAAAGGGACATAGCATCCCTGCGAGCGCAGGATAACACTCCATCTCAGAGTGTGTGTGGCTATTATCAGGAAACTGATTGCAAAATAGACAATAACCAGCTTGATGGAGGCATTTAAGAATTGCTTGATGATGTTTTCAATTGGAAATCTCCCGAGAATAAAGGCGAATACGGCTATTCCTACCACAATAAGCCATATAGACAGATTTTTTACTTTCATTATGAATAGAATACGTGTTCTATTTTAAAATATTGCTTTGATGCTGGCTTTGTCTGGAATCTCGCTTTCGCTCGTCTATTGGCTTCAAAACTCTTACATCTTCTACTATCATAGCTCTGCGTCCCCGATAAGACGCACCTTTACGGGAAATTCCTCTGGAATTTCCCGTTCCAAGAACTGAAGGTTCTTGTCTCACTAAATCCTGTGGATTTAGTTGTTCCAAAAACCCGTGGTTTTTGTTATCAATGCAATCGTAGTATTCCTTCGGAATACCACAAAGAGTGCATGATCTTCCAGTAAGGGGACTTCAGCAAAGCTGAATGTCGCCTCTCGCTTCGAACAGCCGAAACTGTTCTGGGACATTCCCCGCGACGAGCTTGATGATGTTTTTATAGGAAATTTCGCCCTCTGGAAGAAATTGCTGGGGTATCGAAACTGACGTTTCGGAACGTCAGGAATCTTCGATTCCTAACGGATGATGAAGACCCCGGCCTTCAGGTCGAAATTTGCTATTCAAGGAAATTCCTAAAGAATTTCCTGAACAGTAAATCCACAGGATTTACTTGTTCCGAAAATGTTTTGCATTTTCGTCACAACAAACCTTTCAGGTTTGTTTGTTCCCAAAAATTTGCATTTTAGCGAGGCGCGTGAAAAACCCGTACCTTTAGGCCGGGGATCGCGCTGAGCAGCAAATTTTTGTTATTCGAGTTTTGACCTAATGCCGATGGATTTTTCAGACAAAGTTTTTGATAAACGGACCTGGGGGGATTTGAACCCCCGACCTACAGCTTAGGAGGCTGTCGCCCTATTTGCCTAACCGGCGAAGAATTCAGACCTCGCGCTGGTTGCCAGGCTGGGCCACAGGTCCATGTTTGGCATTAAAACCGCCATCTTTTTAAAAATTGTGTGTTTTCTGCTGTTGAACACTATGGCAGACTATTTTTTAAAACAGGTTCCTGAAGATTTTATTGTTGATGAGATATTTACGATACCTTTTTTGGATAAAGGCGACTATGCTGTTTTCAAGCTTGTGAAGAGAAACAGAAACACAGAGGACGTTGTGCAGGAGATTTCCAAAAGGCTTGGCATACCGAGAAAGAATATAGGCTATGCAGGCGTAAAGGACAAACACGCTGTTACAACACAGCTTATCTCAATATTCAGAGCCAGTAAAGAGCGTGTTTCAAATCTTAAAATTGAAAACTCTTCTTTGGAGTTCAGGGGATTTCTTGGCGAGCCGATAAGCCTCGGAAGCCACGATGCCAACAGGTTTAAAATCACTGTCAGGAATGTATGCCCTGAGCTTGCTCCTCGGCCGGTTTTTTTTCTGCCCAATTATTTTGATGAGCAGAGATTCAGCAGCAGAAACGTAGATATAGGAAAGGCAATCCTGAAAAAGGATTTCAAGAGTGCTGCATTGTTTATTTCTGAATCAAATTCGCATCTCAAGCAAAAGATTCAGGATTATCTTGAAAAAAATCCTAACAGCTATGTCGGAGTTTTAAGGCTGCTGCCTAAAAAAACAGCTGTTTTGCACATCCATAGCTTCCAGTCTCTTGTGTTCAACAGGGTTCTTGCAGAATATATTCTTCAGAAGGGAATTCCTTGCAGCACTGTAAAATACATTCACGGCGAGTTTCTTTTTCCTAAAGAGGATTTTTTTGAGGATAAAAAAGGGCTTCTTCCAGGTTTCGGCTCTGACTTTGACAATGCCGATGAAGATTTGAAAAGGATAACGCAGAAGGTTTTGAATGATGAAGAGGTCTCTCTGAGGGAATTTATAATAAGAGAGCTTCCTGAATTCAGCCAGGATGGCGGTCTGCGAGACCTGTTTTTTAAGGTTGGCGACCTGAAAATCTCGAAGTATGACGATGAGCTTAACAGGGGGAAAAAGAAGTTTGTTCTTGAATTCGTGCTTTCGAAATCCAGCTATGCAACAATTGTTGTGAAAGCCTTATTTTCCTGAATCCGTTTTTTTCAGAAATTTGTCAATTGCTTTTTTTATGTCCTGCCATACACATTCTATTTTCTGCTCGCCGTTCACGCATGCTATCGGGATTTTATGCTGCCTGTATATTTTTAATGAGGGGGCTGTGCTGTCCCTGTATATTTTAAGCCTTGTTTTCACAGCTGCTGGCTTGTCGTCGTCTCTTTGCACTAGTTTTTCTTTGCAAATATCGCAGACTCCTGTTTTTCCAGGTTTTTTTGTTATCAGGTTATAGTTCTCGCCGCATTTCGCGCACACTCTTCTGGATGTTATTCTTTTTACGCTCTCTTTTTCAGATATGCGGAGAACAATGACGAGGTCGATGTTTACCTCTGACACAATAAACTTTGCCTGATAGCTGTCGCGCGGGTATCCGTCGAGAAGAAAACTTCTCTTGTTTTTAATCGCATCCATCACAATCTTGTTTGTCAGGTCATCAGGCGCAAGCACTCCTTTTTTCAGGTATTTTCCGAGGATAACTCCGTATTTTGTTTTGTTTTTTATATGCTTCCTCAGGATATTGCCTACAGAAATCACTTTTATATTGTAATGTTCCTCTATTTTTTCAGCTTGCGTGTCCTTGCCAGACGCCTGAGGGCCTAAAAGAAGCATTTTCATTCTTGCATCCCTTATCCGAAATAACCTTCTTTGTCGTCTTTCTTTGTTTCAAGCTTCCAGAAATTCATGAATTTTTCAACAAGAGCCAAAAGCTTGCTCTTGCTCTCTATCCATTCCCCGAAAAATTCATTTATGAAGCTGGCAGCTTTCTCATCGCTGTACTCCAACTCCAGAGAATCGTGTTTTCTGCTGTAAAAACAGAGTTTCTTGTATAATAGAATGGCTTCTTTCTTGTCATTGTCTTCAAGATGCTCGCTTTCCATGAGGTTTGCAAAGCTCGCGCTTTCAGGATTTATCACACTTTCAAGCCTGTCGCCCCAGTCTTTTATGCACTCATGCATTTTCTTGGCAATAGCTTTCAGCGACGATTCCTCTGCAGTGATTGCTGAAACAGAGAACTGCAGCTCCATATTTTCAAATGATGGGCAACTGCGGCCTTTACAGATATTATCGTATGTTTCCTTATTCATTGCTTATTCATCATAGGTGTCGTTTTTATAAGTTTCGTTGTTGTTATTCAAGTTTTCAAAAGCTTTATAAAGCAAATCAATCTATTTTTACAGGTAGAGGTGGGGTTGTTTGGTAAGAATTAATGTTCACAAGATTTTCAGGAACAAGCATACAATGCTTCTTGCCTGTGACCAGGGCCTGGAGCACGGACCTTCTGATTTTAATGCCCAGAATATAGATCCTGAATATATTTTTAATATTGCTTTAGAAGCCAATTATTCCGGAGTGATTTTCCAGCATGGCATTGCTGAGAAATATCATGGCGAGCATTACAGGGAAGTCCCTTTGATTGTAAAGCTAAACGGCAAATCAAACCTTTCTAATGTCCCCCCGCTCTCTCATCTTCTCTGCTCTGTTGAAAGGGCAATTAAATTAGGGGCGTCTGCTGTGGGCTATACAATCTACCCTGGCAGCCCTGAGGAGCAGACAATGCTTGTTGAGCTTTCTAAAATAGTTGACAAAGCCCATGATTATGGCCTGCCTGTTATTGTCTGGAACTACCCGCGTGGTCCCGGCATTAACGAGATGGACACAAACACTATCGCTTATGGTGCCAGAATGGCTCTTGAGATGGGTGCTGATGTTATCAAGCTTAAATACAATGGCGATGCAGAAGGCTTTAAATGGATAACAAAATGCGCTGGCAGGGCAAGAGTGATTATCTCCGGAGGCGACCACACAGACCATAGAACTCTGCTGACGCACGCATTTGATTCCATACAAAGCGGAGGCAGAGGGATAGCAGTCGGAAGAAATGTGTGGCAGGATCCAATGCCTTTTTCTGTTTCAAAAGCCCTGGAACAGGTGATTTTCCACAACAAGACTGTTGACGAGGCAATGCAGTTTCTGAATGAGAATAAATGAGCCTGCTGTTCTTTTGCGTTTGAATGTGTGTTTTCTTTATCTATTTTCTATCCCATATTTTCCAGCAGGATAATATATTTATAACTAGGCGGATTTCAGGCTTTATCAAGGGGGTTTTTATGCTGGATTTTGAGATTGTTTATTGGGACAGCTCTATGCCTTTGAGTGGGTTGTCTGTTCCGATTAGAGATAAATTCATAGTTACTGCTGCTCATTTGTATTATGACTTGAAAGCTAATTATCCTCGGCAGGAGGTGGTCGTTGCTCCTTATCCGAAATTTGCCAGCCACCAGATTAGAAAAGCTGTAACTCGCTGCCCAGGCTGGTACAGGTACGTCTATTATTCATTTCCTCAACCGCCAAGAAGAAGAGGCATTAAAAAAAAGGTTAGTTGTGCGCGACCTGGCCGCAACAGGGCATTGACTAATTGCAGAAGGGACAGTTTTATTGCTGCTTTAGAAAGGATAATGTGTTTTACAGATAGG
>JAZDFJ010000101.1:0-10515 GCA_043807995.1 Candidatus Woesearchaeota archaeon | reverse complement strand
CTCTTGTGTATTCAACATGCACACTCGAGCCAGAAGAGAACGAGGGAGTTGTGAGCTGGCTTCTTGAAAAAGAAAAGGATGCAAGGCTGAATAGCTTTGAGCTCGACATAAAAAAGAGCGACCCTGTTCTCGAATTCGATGGCAGGAAGTTCCACAAAGACGTGAAAAAGTGCCTGAGAATCTATCCGCAGGACAACAACACAGAGGGATTCTTTGTTGCGAAGATTGAAAAAACATAATTACATAATCCTGCTTTTAAAAATTGAAAGTTAAAGAAATTTGTTCTTCTTTCTTAATCTATTTTTTTGATTTCTTTTTTTCTATCCGGCTCCGCCGCCTCCGCCACCACCTCCTCCGCCACCACCTCCTCCAAATCCTCCTGATCCTGATGTGCCTGAGGCTGCTGCAAATGAATTGCTGAAGTTGCTGAGAGAGCTGGCAAAGCTACAGAATGCCGCGACATTCATAGGGCCGGCAAACATTCTTGAATTATAGCTCTCGTCAGGAATGATGAGCTTCATTGCCTTCTGCACCTTGTCTGCAACTCCGAGTGAGAGGGCATACACAAGGTACTGGTCCCACAGCTCTATAGATTCAGGCGGATGCTCCTCCATGAGAGAAAAGTCCTTCAGGTATTTCCTGAGATTATCCCATTTTCTATGATGCAGCGCTCCCTTCACAGACCTTCTCGGAAGAGCGCCGTGAAAAATATTGTTGGCAAGCAAGCCTGCGATTCCTGCAAACATAAGGCCGTATCTTCCTGTGAAAAAAACCATGCCCAGGAATGTTATGGCAATACAGGAGATATTAAACCAAAAATAAACATTGTTGCCTGAGAAAAAGTCGAGCGCAACAGCCTCTTTCTTCACCTGGTTCTGCCAGTTCCGGAACTCTTTCGGAAATGAGGAGTCAAACCTCAGCCTATTTCTGAGCTCTGAAAAGCCGACCTTGCCTCTTTCCATCTCTCCGCGGATTTTTGTATAGACAAGCAGCTCGTGGTCTGCAAACTTTAACGGATCTTTGTTCTGCAAGACTATATTATAATCAGTGTCTGCCCCGAAAATGCCCAGGAACTTTTCTTTTTTTACAAGCTCGAGCCTAAAGTATTTTTTGTAGCAGAGGTTAAGAATAACGGCGACAAAATCTTTTGCCTGGGGCTTTTTGCTGTGGTGGTTAAAAAGAGATGAGACAATGGCGGGGGAATAATCAAACGGAATTTCCCTCTCATACAATGCACTGTATTCCTTAACAGCCGGCTCTCTGCCGTAAATCAAGTATAATACAAAAAAGACTGCAATTACAACAAAAGATGGGATAATGCTAAAATAAATAATCCCTGTCATGTCGCTGAGAAACAGGGAGAGTGAGAATATCGTAGCCAAAGCCGCGGCCCACATAGCGATTCTAAGCCCTGCAAGATTGACTGTCTTATTGAAAATCCTGATAATCACAAAAACAATTGACAGGGCAAATGAAAGCGCGAAGAGCCCTATTCCGACGGCAAAAGCCGCAGGGTAAAGCTTTTTCTCAGAGCCTTTGTTTTCTGCATAATCATTTTCTTCAGCGATTATTTTCTCAAGCCCTGGCTCCGGATGTATTTCTGCAAAAGCAGTATTGCCCAGCATTTCTGCAGGAAAAACAACCCTTAATTCAACCCATTGGTTTGCAGGAATATTGAATGCCTCGAAAATTACTGTCTTGTTGCCAAGCAGAGCAATCTTTCCGTTCAGCTCAGGATGGCCCCATGTATAGACATCTTTGCTGTCGCTGACTTTTTCAGGAAGCTCAAAATTCCCCTGGATGTGGCGCAAAGAATGGTCCCAGCTCTCGCCCCAGATCTTCCAGTAGAACTCTGCTACATCAGAATAAACAATCAGCGCATTCTTCAGCCTGTAAGATATCACAAATTGCTTCTGCTCGTCATTGGCAGAGTAATACCACTTGATTCTTTTGACATTATTTCCGAGCTCTGAGACCTCAGAGGAAATCTCGACAGGCTTGTCGCTTTCGCCTGTGTTTGAATGCTTGTACTCATAAACACGGACATCCTCTATTATCTCATTGCCGTATTTTATGTCCCTGTACGCATAGCTGAATGCGCCATTGAAATTATAGGTAATTGTCTCGCTGACAAACAGGCTTGAGTCGCTGTTGACAGCTATGTCAATCCTTGCATCCTCAAGAGTGTATGATTTCGCAGATGCGATGCCTGCAAATAAAAGAATAAAAACAAAAACCAGAGGCAGCAGAGGTTTGCACATGAATCTCATAGCAACAATCACAGAATCCTGTGTTTAAATATTTTGTTGAAAATGCTCTGTCCGGTGAGCCGCAAATATAGCAAAATTAATAAATAAAGCTCTTTCCAGACTGTTCAGGGGGTGAGCAGTTGGGTGAAAAAACAAAAGAGAAAGGCATAGTTGACTCTGCAGCTGACTTTGTTGTCAAGCACAAGTTCATAATAATAGTTCTCACAGCAGTATTTGTCACACAGCTAATAGCGCTTGCAGGCCTCAAATACCTGCCAGGACCGCTGTACGGAGGAGACATATACAGAGAAAGAGGTTTCACAGAGCACATATATCAGGGATACCCTATCTTTGAAGACCCACAGATAAAAGGCGAGTCTGCATTCAGGCCGCAGCTTGGCTATATTATAATAGCCGGACTTGCAAAACTAGGCATAGGCACTATTGACAAAGTAATGCTGTATGTTGTTATTTTCTATAATCTTGCATACTGCCTTGGCATATATCTAATTGCAAAAGAGCTTTTTTCAAAAGAGTATATTGCGATAAGCGCAGCACTGCTAGGCTATGGCATGATATTTATCTCCTCAATAAAATTCACCACGGGCTTTGGCTTCATGTTTACTATATTCTTTCTTTATTTCATGATAAAAAGCATCAAATACAATCTTTTGAAGGACAAGATTGCGGCAGGTGTGTGCATCGGCTTCTCCTGCCTCTGCCATCTTCAGCACATAATAAATATAGCTGTGCTTCTCGGCTCCCTGATTATCTTTGAAGGGATATACTGGATTGCAGGCAAAAAAGAAAAGGAGGAAAAAAAAGGCAAAGAAAAGAAAAGCAGCAGCCTGCTCGGCTATGTCAAGACTGTTTTCAGGGCTGCAGGCATTCCTGTAACAATCGGAGCAGCAATATCACTTGTCTATTTCCTGCCTCTTTTCCTGCTCGGCAGATACAAAATACTCAACAGGGTCAACGAGTATGCAGGCATAGACATAAACACAATCTCGCTGAAAGATGCTCTCGAAAGCATGTTAGGAAGAGTTGTCAACTTCTCAGGAGTAGCTGCAGCAGTATTGAGCATCATTATCCTGCTTGGGCTGATTTATGTATTCCTGAATTTCAAAAAAACAAAGCCAAGGCTTGTCGCCTTTGCATTTATAGGCGCATTTCTGGCGTCAATACATTTTTTCATCACAAGGCCGCTATTCAATTTTTGGATAACGCCCGACCATGTTTTTGACACATTCCAGATTGTCAGGCTTGGCCTTCTTCTTTTCGGGATTGCAGTCCTTTTCCATAAATTCAAGAAACTGCGCATTGTTGTGCTTGTGCTGATACTGATTCTGAGCTCTTTCCTGATAATCGGCAAGCTGGCTGAATACAGGAACAGCACCTATCCGAAAGAGGCTTCGAAAGACCAGCCCTGGCTTAACGAGAATTTCGCTATGCGGGACTGGATACTGAAAAACACAGGCAAATATGAGATATTCCTCTCAAACGACGAGACAGCATTTGCGATAAACGCGCTGAGCGCGAGAAAAGTCGTGATGATGAGAAGAGTGCATGCCTCGCAGTATGTCGACATCGACAAAAGATATGCTGACGGCATTGTGATGCTGTACGGCAAGGACAGGGAAAAAGTCAATGAGCTTGTAAAAGAATACGGCGTCAAATATGTTGTGCTTGATTCAGCAACAGCTGCAAGCGAAATAGCGACAGACATCAAATACGCCGATTATCTCGAGCAAAACGGAGTCAGTTTTGTGACAGGAAAAATCAGGTGGGACCTGTCAGTGATGGATTCGAGACTGATAGATTCTGTGATTGTGCCTCCGCAGAACATCACCCTTTTTGACAATGTGCCTGCCAGCCAGGTCTACCAGAACTCAAACGTGATTATCGCGAAACTCATAATATGATGCTTTTGAGAGAGAAAGAACAGGGCAGAATCAGCATGAAAAACAGCAGAAAAAAAGCAACAGAAATCACAAGAGAATATGCAATGGACAAGCTGGAGACGCATCCGTTTTTTCTTGTAAGGATATTAAATGAGTCGAGGATAAGGCTTCTTTTGAAAAAGGCCGGCGATATCGACGGAAAAGTAATCGCAGACATAGGATGCGAGTCAGGCTATGTTCTTTTCAGGCTCCTGAAAAAAGGCCTGCCGAAAAAGGCTTACGGAGTTGACATCTCTTCGTATGCGCTAGATAGGGCGAGAAAAACTGCAAAAGAGCTGAATGTCTCTGATAAAATGGTTTTTATCAATGCAGATGCAGAAAATGTAAAACTCAGGGACAACACAGCAGACATAACAATCCACAGCAATGTGCTCGAGCACCTGAAAAATCCCCAAAAGGGTTTTGACGAGGCTGTGAGGATAACAAAAAAACACGGAAAAATAATTTTTCATCTTCCGAATGAGAAAATGCTTATCGGTGTCAAGAGATTTGTAAAGAAATGCTTTCCAAAGCTGCTCGGCCATCTTGAGATAGTCACTCCAGGGCACATCCATGTCCCTGACAGGAAGTTCATCAATAATCTTATAAACAGCTGCCCTTGCCCTGTCAGGGTTGTAAGCCTTAAGAAAGGCCCTGCAATATCGATAATCGGCTTATACTGGTATCTGGTGCTGGAAAAAATATGAGGAACGATTGGTATGAGAAAAGATGATATGAGAAAAGAGCTCAGCATTGTTATCCCGACGAGAAATGAGGAGAAGAATATAGCCAACTGCGTCAACGGGATTGTCAAAGAGCTGAACAGCATAAAAAACTTGGCATACGAGATTGTCATAGTGAACAACAACAGCACAGACAGGACTCAGGAAAAGATAAACCAGCTGAAGAAAAAATACCCTTCTATCGTCAGGGGCGTGTTTGAGAAAAAACAGAGCTTCGGCAACTCGGCAAAGGCAGGCATTGCAGCAGTTAGGGGAGAATATTTCTGCCTTGTAATGGCTGACCATTCAGAGAACCCAAAAGACATAACCAAGATGGTCCGGCTTATCAAAAAGAACAAGTACGACGCAATACACACAAACAGGTTCAGAAAAAAAGACCTTGCAAAGGATTATCCAAAGGCGAAATTCTTTTTCAACAGGCTTGGCAACACAGCATTGGCATTGCTGTATCTTGTGAAATTTACAGACTTGTCAAACGCCTTCAGGCTCATAAGAACAGACATCATCAGAGGCTGCAAGCTGAGGTCGTCAGGATTTGAGCTGACTCTTGAGCTCTCGCTGCTGACAATTATCAGAGGGAAAAAATTCGCAGAGGTGGATGTTCACTGGTACAACAGGCTCGAGGGAGAGGCATACTGGAAGCTGGGAAAAACACTTGTGAGATACCTGAAGCCGTTACTCTATTACCTTCCTTACAGATACGGAATTTTAAAACTTAAGATTGAGGAATAGGAGTTTGTTTAGCTTCCTCAGGTTGAAATCCTTGCGAATAACAAGCGAGCCCGTCGCGCGGGGTTGTCCCTCAACCCTTATCAGGTTTGACCGAGCTAGGCGACATTCAATACTGCATATTGAAGTCCCCTGAATGAAAGAGCATCCGCTTTGTTCGTGCAATCAAAACTTTGTTTTGTATTGCACCAGCTTGCATTGATAACAAAAATGCTTTGCATTTTTGGAACGAGAAATTCCAGAGGAATTTCACGTAAAGGTGCGTCTTATCGGGGGCGCAGGGCAATCTGATTCAGAGTCGAGGATTTCAAAGATGCTAAACAAATACAGAAATAGAAGTGCCAGAAAATCGCTGTCAGGTTCAGGTTTGTTAAGGCGCGCCTTATCTGCTGACAACGCAGTTTCTTCCGCGCTTTTTTGCCTGGTAAAGCCTTTCGTCAGCAAGGTGCACAATCTCTGGAAATGAATTCCTTTCTTTAGAATAAGCAACGCCTATAGAAACAGTAACCATAGGCCTTGCTGACAATTGCCTTTTCTGCTCGTTTATCCTTGCCAGAAACGGCTGGGACTCTGAGGCCACGCTTCTTCTTATCTTTTCAGCAATGTCAATAGGAGTTGCGAGCTCTCCAGGGAATTGCTGTATCACAACAAGAAACTCCTCCCCGCCCCATCTTGCGACAATGTCGCTCTTTCTTCTTGCGCAGGATTTTATTGTCTCTGCAACCTTTTTCAGAACCATGTCTCCTGTGTCATGGTCGTAATCGTCATTGAACCTTTTGAAATAATCGACATCGATAAACAGCACTGCAAATGCAGGCATGACTCCCCCGGCCATCAACCGAAGCTTTGATACTGCAGACTCAACATAATGCCTGTTGTGCAGGCCTGTCAGCCTGTCATTCGAGGCAAGCCTCTGAAGCAACGGAAGCTCTATTGTTTCAATCTCCCTCGCCCTTTTGGCCTGCATCATGCTTATTGTTGCAAGATAACGGTTCGCATCCTTCGAGAACGCCTGGTTTTTCAGAAGAATTCCTGCATAAACACCTGACTCCAAAGGGTTTGAAAAAGTCTGCAAGTCCCTGTTCAAATCAGCAATGCTTGTATTCTTTTTTTGTGCAATATTGTCGGCAAGCCTCTGCGGCCTGCTGGCGCCGAAGATAAATTCATCAAGCAGATCATGCACAGCCTCTTTCTCAGCCTTCAGCAGCCTCTCAAGCTCATCCTCATAATTCTCAAGGTAATGAACCCATTTCTCGATATCGGTGACTATAAAAGTGTTATTCTCAAGGGAAAGCGACAGGCCGTTGAGAAAGATTATCTCATCTTTCACTCTCTCGCCCTGCGAGTCAATCAGATGCCTGAAACTGGCAAGTCTTTCATTGAGCTTTGATGCTTCGCCCTCATCGTTCTCTTTCAGTGCAAGGCGCGCCCTGAGGTCTACAGCAAATCTCCGGCCTGCCTCTGTGCCTTTCAGCCTTTGCACAGCATCCATCTTTTCTATGCTGTCATGAATAAATGATTCAACATCTGCAATCTGTTTTGAGGACACAGAGCCGAGCTCGTCAGGAAGATTAAATGAAAAAAATGCGTAATACAATATTGAAGATATTTTTTTTAAGTCCTTGGCCAGTGTTTTTTTTTTCAGAAAAATGCTATTGCTGATTTTGCTCCGCTTCAGCATCTGTTTTGTGCCTCTCAGGCCGGGGGCAGACGACTCCTCAATTAATTGTTTCAGCTCTAAAAGGCCTGCGCGCGTTTTTCTTAGCGCTATCTTATGCCTGTAAAGAATCCCGATGCGCCTCTCAAAGTCCGCGAATATCCTTTTTTCCCTTTCGCCAAGCCCATTGAGCATGGAGAAGATGTTTTGAATCACAGAGTCGCTTTCCATAAAAAAATGAAAAAAACTTTATTTAAAAAGATTTGTTTTTGGCTTTGTCGGAAAGTTCCTTTGCCAGCATCCCAGTTACGGAAGTTTTGTATTTAACCTAATCTAAATTTTGTGTTTAACATAATCCAAAAATAGAAATATTTAAATATTACTTAGTATGGATAATATATCATGAACATCAAGCCAGGAAAGTACACCTCAGAAACCTTTGCAGAAAAGAATAATCTTTCCCCGCAGTCTGCTCTCAATCTGCTTTCAAAGCTGAAAAAGCAGGGCTTTGTTCATACAAGCGGCGGAGGAAGGCAGAAAAGAATATACACAATCACAAAAACACCAAAAACAGAGCCAAACGGCTTTTTCCATATGATTAACAGGTATAGCCCGGAAAAAATCGTGCCGTATTTTGACCACTATGTGCATGGAAAATACGCTGTTGAACAGGCAATCATCGATGGTCTCAGGCTTCAGAAAGAAAATAAAGATGCGAGAATAAGGTCTGCAATGCTGCATCTGTTCAGGCACATAACCAGCTGGAAAAGACTCTTTGAGCTTGCAAAAAAAAACAGCATCGAAGACGATATTCGCAGGCTATATGCAGAGGCGCGCTCTAAAACAAAATGCAGAAAGATGCCGGCGAGGTACGAAAGATGATAAACACGCAGGATCAGGAAGAATTGTTCAGGCTGATTGCCGATTACCTTGATAATGGCCTTGAATGCACCGCCATCGGAGGCACTGCAATGATGTTTCACGGCTACAAAAACGCGACAAAAGATATTGACCTTGTTTTCAGCAATGAAAAAGACAGGAATTATTTTATAAAAGCAATAGAAAAACTCGGTTATAAAGAAAAGGCATTAACAGATATTTATGATGAAAAAAGAAGAAAGCACGCCGGCAAGCCGAAAATGTTCACGCGCGGCGAAGAAAGGTTTGACCTTTTTTTAAAAAATATCTTTGGATTCGAGCTGAAAACAGCCGCGGATTCTACTGTGCAGAGACATGACTTTATAGGAAAAAAAGAGCTGACAGTCAAAACTCCCGGAAATGAATATCTCATACTTCTAAAAGCAATAACCGGCAGGGAAAAAGACATGGAAGACATTGAGGCAATAATAAAGACAGAATCAAGCATTGACTGGGAGCTCATAACTGATGAGGCTATTGCCCAAAGAAAAAATAACGGATGGATAATTTATGACCTGGAAAAAGCAATGCAGCAACTGAAAAAAATCACGCTTATCAAGAAAAAATATTTTGACAAGCTATACAAAGCAGAAGAAAAAGCAGGAAAATAAACCGGTATTTTTTCAACAATCTTTTTTAATGCAGATCTTTTACAGAATTACTTCACTCTCTTGCACACCTCTCCCAAGGTTCCGTTTTTTATGTGTTCATTCCAATAATCCCGGTCTCTTTGGGAAGGCCCTGATGTTTTAATCGGGCATTCATATATTTCTAAAAAAGGGTCAAAGTCTATTATTTTGCTATATAATTCTGTGGGTCCTGGTGTTTTATCAAGTTGTTTATACTCTTCACATGTTATGTTTACAAAAGCAGTGTTCTCTCCCCAGCCACCAGCGTAATAGCCATCATTCATCAGTTTTGGTCCGCAGCTATCCCTGATGTCAGGATAACCAGTCACTCGAGTTTTATCTTGAGAAACTCTCACAAAAACATTATTGCTGTAGTTTTCTCTTGTTTTATAGATTGAATACGTTAATGTTCCTCCGCAACCCTCACACTTTTCCTTCAAAGAGCACCCGCTGACAATCAGCGCCAGAACGACCAATAAAACAATCATTATTTTCTTCATTTTCAGCTTACAATCATTGTTTTATTTAAATTTATCCATAACTTTGAATTAAATGGAAACGAAATTCATGCTTCAACAACCACAACTCCTCCGCTAAAAATAAAAATATTTTTATAATCCAGACTTCATAATACTAGCCAGGTGATACAAATGGAAAAGGAAATCGGCAAGATAACGCACTATTTCGACCATATCAGCGTGGCTGTACTGCTGCTCACAAAGGGCGGGCTTAAAACCAGCGACAAGATCCGGATAAAAGGAAGCCACACTGACTTTACACAGCAGGTGCTGTCAATGCAGATCGACAAGAAAGACATCCATGAGGCGAAAAAAGGAGACGACATAGGGATAAAAGTCGCAAATGAAGTCAAAGAGGGCGACATAGTCTACAAAGTGACAGAAAAGTGAGCTCAAGACACAAACTATATTTTGAACTCGCCAGGAAATCGAGTTCCTATTCTTTTTCTTAATATTTTTAATATTCCTTCTGCAATATCAATGCCTGCATAGCCTGCAAGAAGACTAAGCTTGTAGCTGTTTGAGAACAATAATGCGCAGAACACCCCTATTGTGCAGGACAACAGCAGGTTTGACAATGCTTTTCTCGGGTTGATTCTTGACTTTGTTTTCAGTATTCCAAGGCACACTCTTGCAGAGCCTCCCAATGCTCCGAAAAACACTGACGCCAACAGTGTTGTTATGCTGAAGTATTCCATAGAAGCAGGAATAATCAAGCTCTTAATAAAGGCGATTGAGAATTTTCCGGAGAATTTCCGGTTTTTTCTCAATAACATTAATTAACTTTCTATTCAAAGATTGAATCAAGACTGCAATGCCTTGAAACCGGTTCTGTCCTGAATCTCGCTTTACGCGGGTTAGCAGCTTCAAAATGCAGGATAAATTTAACTCATGGTGCTGCGCCCCCGATAAGACGCACCTTTATCAATGCAATCGTAGTATTCCTTTCGGAATACCACAAAAAGTTCATAAACCGCGTTTAGGGGACTAAGCAAAGCGAATGTCGCCTAGCTCGGTCAAACCTGATAAGGGTTGAGGGACAACCCCGCGCAACGCACCGGCTGCATAACCAATGGCATTTTGACTTTAGGCTGCTAACCTTCGCTCAGGACAGAGCCCTTAAAACAGCAAG
>JAZDFJ010000100.1:0-11025 GCA_043807995.1 Candidatus Woesearchaeota archaeon | reverse complement strand
TGGCAACGATAATCCTCTCTGCATCTTCAATAAGGTACGGCTCGACAAAATCATATTTTTTTCCGGAGATTTCTTCGTAATCCTTGAATACCTTTTTGATGATTTCCTTTGAGCTTTCCATTGCTTCTATCTGCTGTTTTTTATGCTCGAAATAATAATCAAAAAGGTCAAGGCCGCCGACTGTTGCCGGCTTTTCAATGTTGAACAAAAGGCCATGCTCTGGCAAGTATTCGCCGATGAATTTATGGACTGCATTGTCGTCAAGTATATCGACTTTTTCAACGCAGTGGCTTGTTATAAAACCATCCTGGCAGCACATCACAGGAAGCATCACCTCTTTATTCTCTGCAATCTTCAGAGCCATTATTGTATGGTCATAAGCCTCCTGGGCGTTTTCAGCGTAAAACTGCAGCCATCCAGAGTCTCTTGCAGCCATTGAGTCAGAATGGTCGCAGTGGATGTTTATCGGTCCTGACAAGGCTCTGTTGGCAAGGTTCATCACAATAGGAAGCCTTAATGAGGAGGCGATATAAACAATTTCCATCATTAAAGCCAGGCCTACAGAGGATGTCGCAGTCATTGTTCTTGCGCCTGCTGCGCTGCTTCCCACAGATGCAGACATTGCGCTGTGCTCAGATTCAACTCTTATAAGCTCGGTATCAACCTTGCCGTCTGCGACAAATTCTGCGAATTTCATCATTATAGGAGTTTGAGGGGTTATAGGATAGACAGGGCAGACATCAGGGTTTATCTGCCTCATTGCCTCTGCAGAGGCTTCTGCTCCGCTCAATGCCTTTGTTGTTTTTTTGATTTGCATTTTTGTTTCCTGTTTATCGTTTCTTGTGGTATTTGTTTATCCTGATATTAATTATTCTTCTTTCATTGATATTGCCTTTACAGGGCAGTTTTTTGCACACAAGCCACAGCCCTTGCAAAAGTCATAATTGAATCCCTTCATTTCTTTCTTATCCTTGTCAATAATTATGCACGAGTCAGGGCACCACCACCAGCACATCAGGCAGTTGATGCATTTTTCCTTGTCAATCTCTGGTTTTTTGGTTCTCCAGTCTCCTGTTTTTTTGCCTGTTACAGGATTATTTGAGTTTCCGCCATCCAGTATTAATCCCCCGATAGGAATCTCTTTCCATGATTTCTTGTTCTGTATCATTCTGTCTTGTATCCCCGCATCAATGCATTGATATTATGCTCTATTATCTCAGGGCTTAATTTTCTGCCGAATTTTACCCTGATCTCTTTTTTGACTTCATCAAGGTCAAAGACTTTGCTGCTCACCCTGACAATAATGCCGAGAAGCACTGTGTTTATGTGCTTTGCATTGCCAAGCTCTTCCAAAGCAATGGAATCTGCATCGATATCATGAACTTCCCCTGTAAAATTCAGCAGTTTTTTGACCATTTCAGGCTCAAGCCTTGTGTTGACAATTATCTTTGAATCCCTTCTCAGCTCTCCGATAAGCGATGGATTTTTCAGAAGGGTGTCATCTATCACAACAACAATGTCAGGCGCCTCAATCGGGGTGTGGATAAGTATCTCTTCATTGCTCACTCTTACAAAAGACCTGACAGGCGCACCTGTTCTTTCTGCTCCATATTCAGGGAACGCCTGCACAAATTTTCCGCCGGATACAGCAGACTTTGAGAGAATCTCGCCAAGGCTTTTGCCGCCCTGCCCTCCTCTGCCAAGAATCTTTATCTCAAAAACAGACAATCGCTCACCTCTTTGAATGGCCATGCTGCTTTCTTTATATAGTTTTTTATAATTTTTTGAAATGGTTTGTTTATCCCTCTTTCGAGAGAGCAAACCAAAACATTTATATATTAACAAATTGCATTTTTAACATCATGGCATCGACTTTCAGGGAAACAATAATCTTCTTTGAGCAGCTTGGAGTTTATGATGTTATTCTCCCATTCCTTCTTGTTTTCTGCATTGTGTTTGCACTTCTTGAAAAAAGCAAGATTCTCGGCCTGGAAAAGAAAGTCGAGTTCAAAGGAGGAGAGACCAAAGAAGGGCCTTTGATGACAAGAAGAAACCTCAATGCCATGGTTGCTTTTGTGATGGCATTTTTTGTTGTGGCATCAACAAAGCTTGTGGGCATAATCAACCAGACTTTAGCCCATGTTGTGCTCTTATTACTGTTAAGCTTCTGCTTTTTGCTGCTTGTTGGAAGCTTTTCGCAGGACAAGAAAAACGAGGCGTTTTATCTCTCTGGCCCGTGGAAGACAGGCGCAGAGATAGTCATGGCAATAGGCATAATACTCATATTTTTGAATGCAATTGGCTGGCTTAATAGCTGGTATTCCTGGGTGGTAAAGCACTGGGACGGCACAACATTTATGACAATCGCGTTTTTGGCAGTGATTATTTTTGCAGTGGTTTCAGTTGTAAGAGGATCCGGCGCTCCTGACCAGTCAGCTGGCAGTGAAAGCAAGGGAAAAGACAAAAAAGAAGGCGCCGCTTGATAAAAAAGCAAAAATATTAAAAACCAGAACTATCATTTAATGCAAATAATAAAGGAAGGTGAGTAAAACATGAGCACTCTTGACACAATTTTCGATGGTTTGGAAGAAACCGGATTAACAGAAGCACTTGTACCGTTTATACTTGTTTTTGTTCTTGTGTTTGCAGTCTTGCAGAAGAGCAAGATATTGGGAGTAACTGGCGCCCAAGGGCAGGAAAAGCCTGTTAAAAACATCAATGTGGCTGTGGCCTTGATAATGGCCTTAGCAGTGATTATACCACACTACACAGGAAGTTATTCTGCAGGAGCAGATGTTGTGGATATTATCAACAGCGCAATACCGAACATCTCTGTTGTTGTGGTTGCATTGGTGATGCTTCTCCTGATATTAGGAATCTGGGGCAATGGTGTTAAAATCGGAGGAACAAGACTCGAGACTTTTGCAGTGGCAATATCAGCAATCGCAGTTGTGCTTATATTCGCAAACTCACTTGGTTGGCTTGGTAACAACTTACCTTCATGGCTTGACTGGATTGATGACTCTGAAACAATCTCTTTGGTTATTGTTGTTCTTGTGTTTGGCCTGATAATAAAGTTCATTACCGGAGAAAAAGAACAAGAAGTATTGCCGAAAGATAAAAATGAAGCTGAAATGCGAGAAGCACATAGAAAAAGTAAATACCCGGGAGTAATAGAACAATAAGTGTTCTCCTAATTTTTTTCCTTCCTTTTTTTAATTTAAACAACAATGTAAAATGGCAACCTTCCTTGATGTCGGACTTGTAAAGCACGCAGCCAGCGTGTTCACATTTATTCTTGTATTCGTGATAATGTACGGGCTGATGGAATACAAGGAGATGTTCGGCAGAGACAGGAGAAGCCTTCGCGGCCTGATTGCCTTTTCAGTTGCATTATTTGTCTTAATATCTCCTGGCTCGTCTGCATTTATACAGTTTATCACGCCATGGTTTTTTGTGCTGGTGCTTATCGCATTCCTTATACTGCTGGTAATGTTCATGTTTGGCGAGGATGAAGCCCACATAAAGCAGGTGGTGAGGGAAAAGGAGATATTCTGGTATGTATTTGTCTTTATAGTGATAATAGTGCTTTTTGGCCTTGGCAATGTTTTCGGCCAGGGATTGCTGTCAAAGCAGCCAGGGACTGCGGACGGCGAAAATGCATCTGTTTCTGAAACAGGAGATACAAGCGATGCAGGGATGATTGGAGCTGCAGCTAATGGAAAGTTGTCGCCTGCCAGCACCTCATACCAGCAGAATGTTGTTGCAACCCTTTTTCACCCTAAAATTTTGGGATTCATACTTATAATGATTGTTGCATTGTTTGCAATAATGTTCTTGACGCAGCCTGCGACGCCTAATTAGTTTGGCTGCACCTTGATTTCTATTCGCTTTAACCAGGATTGTTCAAACATTCAGCTTTCAGTTTTATAGGCATCAACATTAGTTTTCGTATGAGCAATAATGCCTGTATCCCAGAAAACTTTAATTGTCGTGTATTAAAAACTTAGGTCTCTTGTTATAGAACGCAACTCAGAATCTAATATCGGCTGTTTCTCAGTCCCTGCTTTTCCTTGAAGAAGAGCCTGCAGATATTTTCTTTGTTATTTCATTCAGGTCTTGCACGTTTTTTGTAAAGACAGGAAGCACCTTGGAAAACACCTTTTCCATAGCCTTGACCTCGGTGCCTACCTCGAGAATGTGCTGGTCATACTCCCCGACCTTGCTCAGTATTGCCTCATGAAGCTTGTCAAACTCGTGCTTGATGTCCTCAACCTGCTGCTGCATTGAGGCAATCTTGCTTTCTGTGGTGTTCTTCCATTCTACAATCTTGTTTATGTCTGCGACAAGGTCGTTCCATTTCTCGTCAATAATAGCCTCGACAAGCTCTTCTGTGTTGTATGCTCCTGAGCTTTGCTGTGCAGGCTGTTGCTGCTGCATTGCCTGGCGCTGTTCTGGCTGCGCCACAGCCGGCTGCTGCTGGAAGCCCTGGCCTGAGAAATCATCGTACTGCGTGCCCGCTCCCTGCTGGTTTGCAGGCTGGGTTTGAGAATTGTCTGCCTGATTAAGGGCATTGAATATTTGTGTAGAGCTGTAGCCATCCCTTTGCAGAGTCTGGATTATCTGGTTATTGTCATAGCCCTGCTGTTTTAAAGCAATAATTCTCTCGACGGATATGTCGCTGATTCCGGCAGGAGAAGATCTCCCCTGTCCTTTTCCAAACAATGCCATTTTTAACCTCTTTTTTTAACAGCTAAAGCCCTGTTTAAGCTTTATTTCCTGTTTTTGTAGTATTTGTTATATAAATTTTATTATTTGTGGGGGTGCGTTTAAAATGTAGGTTAGCACCATTATCGTGAATGCCATTCTTTTTTACGAAATCTGATTGACAGAGGGGTTGCTCTCCCTTCGGGAGATGTCAATGCCTGAAAAAATATCTTGACATGAGCCGGTGCTAACCCGAGTGCATAGCGAGGTTTTAAACGCACCCATTTGTAAATGATATTCTATTATTCATGGACAACCTTAGCCTTCTCTTTCAAGCTCTTCCCTTGTCACAAAGTTCATTGGCTGCCACATGTCAAGGTATTTTTCTATAATCTTGAGGTCGTATTTTGAGGCAGTGTTCTTTAATTCCTCATTCATCTGGGATATCTGGTGGACTATGCTGTTTATCCTTTTTTTAAGCTCGATAAGATCATCATTAATTGTTTTTATTTCGTTCCAGACATCATGCTCTGTCTCAATCATGTTCTGGTCAGATACCTGGGTTTTTTTCCTGAGGCTCGAATACCTGTCTTCCAGAATCTTTAGTCTTAAATCAATATTGCTGGCAGATTTGATAAGAGATTCATAAGGCTCTGCCTCTTTTGAGGATTTTTTCACAGGAGCAGCTGTTTGTGCCTCTGGAAAAAGCATTCCTGCATTTAATCCTGTATTCTTGTCATCTTTTGGTTGAGTCTGCTCTGCCATGGTTCCTTTTTAACATCTGCAAGTGTAAAACACAAAATTTTATAAGATTACAATGCAACTTCCTGATACAAATCTTAATATAAATGTTTTGTTTATAAAGGCTTTGTCCGTAATCTCGCTTTTGCTCGATTTTGTTTGCAAGCAAAAGCCAAAGGTTTTTGGTGCACCAAAAATCCTTCGGATTTTTGTTTGCCTTGAAAATTTAGCCTTCTGTGCTTGAAAGGTGCTGTGCCCCCGTATGTATCGAAAATGTATGTCATTTTCGGGACTTCCAAAAACTCTTTGAGTTTTTGTTAGGAGCTTCCCCTCGCGACGCACAAGTTGGTATTAAGAATGGCATTTTGACCTGAGGCCAATAGGACTTTTCGGACAAAGCCGTTTAAAGCACTGTCGAAAAGCCCGAAAAAAGCAATAATTATTAAATGATTATCGCATCGGATGATGAAATGCGGCCGATAAGGCCGGGTGGGGCAAAATTTTAATACTAATAGTGCTATATTAGCCTAACACAGCTCAATAATCAAAAAAGGGGTGGCCATTGCCTGATTCAAATGATCTCTGGACATATGAATTTGTGAGAGAGGGAGAGGACAATATCCTCAGGGTTGATGCTGAAAAGTCCACTAAAGTCCCCTCTATAGAAGATGACGAGTCTGTAATGGCCAAGGCCTGCGAAAAGCTCATTGAAAATCCAAGCACCACAAAAATCGTTTTCTCGCAAAAAAGAGACTATGAATACGACTATCCCCAGGTTGTCCTGCTTCTTGAAATTGCGCAGCTCTATAACAGGCTTGTCAAGCACAGGGAATTATTCAGCTTTAATGCGCTGAAGACAACAGGCGTGCAGGTTGACACAGCCGCGCATTACAATGAAATACACAATGTGCTGTTCAATGCACTGAAAAAAGACCCTGTCGGCTGCTATATAGAGATCAAGAGGATACTGCGCAAGGAAAAGATAAAGCTTGACCATGTAATCGGCGACAACGAATATCAGGCACAGAACAAGTATATCTCGCTGCTGGCTTATGTGCTGAAGCTTTTGGAGAATACAAAACTAATAACAATAAGCAAGCCATACATCGCAGGCCACAAGGCAGGCGACAGGAGCGTGTATCTCAAGATATTCAGCCCGTCTATAAAGCCTGATTTCATGTTCACAAAGCTCATGGCCCAGTATCCCAAGAAAGGGATTGAGCTTGCCAATTACAGCGTCGGAGACACAGAGGTTGTGATATTTGAAATTCCCGACTCAGTGCAGTATCTCTACCACATAACCCCCCCAGAGTTTAAGCTCACAGAGGAGAAATACGAGCTTCTTGACCTTGCAAGGAAAATAATCATGGAGCACAAGCCGACAAGGCAGGAATTTATTGACCCTGAAAGGATGAGGGAGGTATTTTATTATGTCGGCAAAGACCTTTTGGAAGAGCTTGCCAATTACAAGAACATAATGCTCGGCGATGAAGAGTTTGAAGACCTTGCCCAGATACTCTTGAGATACACAGTCGGCTTTGGACTGATAGAAGTTCTGCTCCGCGACCAGAAGATACAGGATATTGCTGTCAACAGCCCATACGGCCAAAACCCCCTGTTCTGTGTTCACCAGGATTTTGACGAGTGCAAGACAAACATTATACCCACAATATCGGATGCAGAATCCTGGGCGTCAAAACTCAGGCTGATGTCTGGCAGGCCGCTTGACGAGGCAAACCCGATTCTTGATACAGAAATAGTGATTCCCAATATTGCTAGCGCAAGAGTGAGCGTTATAACCGCGCCCCTCGACCCTCATGGAAAATCATATTCTTTCAGAAGGCAGAGAGACGAGCCATGGACATTCCCGTTATTTTTAAAAAACAAGATGATGAGCCCGCTTGCAGCAGGGCTTCTAAGCTTTTTTATAGACGGGAACAGGACAATCCTTGTCGCAGGCACAAGAGGCTCTGGAAAGACATCTTTTCTCGGCTCTACAATGATAGAGATGATGAGGCGCTACAGGATAATAACTATCGATGACACTCTGGAGCTTCCGACAACACACCTTAGAAAATTAGGCTATAACATAGTGCCTATGCAGGTTGCCAGCGCCCTGGCCAGGGAATCAAGCGAGTTTACAGCAACAGAGGGCATAAGAAGCACTCTCAGGCTGGGCGACAGCGCCATATATGTCGGTGAGGTAAGAAGCAAAGAAGCCATTGCTTTGTTTGAGGCGATGAGGGTGGGTGCCGGCGCAAATGTTGTCGCAGGCACATTTCATGCAGACAGCCCTTTCGGCATATACGACAGGTGCGTCAATGCAATAGGAATCCCGAACACTTCATTCAAGGCTCTTGATCTTGCTGTGATAATCAATCCTATAAGAAGCGCCGATGGCCTGCACAAGTGGAGAAGGGTCACAAAAATCACAGAGGTAAGAAAAGACTGGAAGCAAGACCCGCTGATGGAGAATGGTTTTGTCGACCTGATGGTTTACAAGGCAGAAACAGACCAGCTCGAGCCCACTGACGCCCTGATAAACGGCGACTGCGAGCTGATAAAATCAATTGCCGGAAATATCAAGGAATGGGCAGGAAACTGGAATGTGGTCTGGGAGAATATACTGCTCAGGGCAAAAATCAAGGAAAGAATTGTTACAGCGGCAAAAGAGGCAAAAGATGACGAGCTGCTTGAGGCCAGGTTTGTGATACTTGCAAATGACCAATTCCACAAGATTTCCGAGCACATAAAAAAGAAAAAGGGAGAGCTCGATACAGATGAGATTTTCTTTGAATGGGATGAATGGCTGAAAAAAGAAATAAAAAAGAAAAAGCTTGGCAAAGACAAGGACTGAGCTTTGCTTAAGCCCGCAGAAAACAGCAATGTGAAAATGGAAAAAGATTTTATCGGTGAAACAGCAGATTCCGGAGTTGCCGACCCTAGCTACAGCAAGATAAGCACGAGATACAAGTCAAAGCTCAAGAAAGAGCTCGGCGAAGCAGATGACAGCACAGAGAATTTAAAGCCGTCAACCTCGATGGCGTACCAGCAGTTCAGAGAGGAATACCTGCCAAAGCACATGACTTATTATGAGAATCTTTGCAACTGGTCTGAGAAAATAATAAATATTCAGCCTGACAAAAACAAGATTCCTGAATTTCAGGAGGCAATTTCAATATGCCATCTGAATGTTACGCCCGCCGGAGTTGCCAGTTTTGCAATACTCGGGCCGCTGATACTTATACTGGCAGGATCATTCCTGGGATTTGTGCTGACAGGAGGGTCGCTGTTTTTCGTTACAATCTCGCTCTTAGTCGGGGTTATCCTGATGATACCCCTGGGAAGATGGCCCATACTTCTCGCCAATATATGGCGTTTGGGCGCCAGCAACCAGATGGTGCTTTGTGTTTTCTATATGGTGACTTATATGAGGCACACCTCTAATCTTGAGCTGGCGATTAATTTTGCAGCAGAGCATTTGGGGCCTCCGCTTTCCCTTGACATGAGAAAAATATTGTGGAATGTCGAGTCTGAAAAATATGATTCATTAAAGGAGTCACTGGACAGCTATCTTCTGACTTGGAGAAAATGGAATGATGAATTTATCGAGGCAGTGCACCTTATCGAGTCTTCGCTTTACGAGACAATGGAGTCGAGAAGGATAGAGGCCCTTGACAAGTCGCTAAATGTCATACTCGAGGAGACATATGAAAAAATGCTTCATTACGCCCACAACTTAAAATCGCCGATAAACACTCTCAATATGATGGGCGTTGTGCTTCCAATATTGGGCTTGGTAATCCTTCCGCTTGTTGTCAGTTTTATGGGAGAGGTAAAATGGTGGCATCTTGCGACAATATACAATGTATTGCTAACTGCCAGCGTCTATTATCTCAGCAAAATGATACTCTCAAAAAGGCCGACAGGCTATGGCGCCTCAGACATCTCTGAGAAAAACCCTGAGATGAAAAAATACAAAAACATCATCTTAAAGATGGGTCGCTCCGAGATAAAAATAAGCCCTATATGGCTTGCAGGCATTATTTTTGTGGTGTTTTTCCTGATAGGAATAAGCCCTGTATTGGTTTACAACCTTGCGCCGGGTATTGCGGAAAAAGCTGACACTCTATTCGGCGCATATAAAATATTCGACTACAGGAACGTCACTGATGAATCAGGAGTGCCGACAGGAGAAAAAATAGGCCCATACGGCTTGTTTGCCACGCTGATAAGCCTTTTTATCCCGCTTGCTTTTGGCATCGGGCTGGGGGTATACTATAAGCTTGGCACAAAAAACATAATGAAAATCCGCGAGGACGCCAAAAAGCTCGAGGACGAGTTTGCCTCTGCGCTTTTCCAACTCGGCAACAGGCTCGGCGACGGAGTGCCTGCAGAGGTTGCATTCAACAAGGTCGCAGCAGTGATGGAAGACACTGCATCAGGGGATTTCTTCAGGCTTGTTGCCCTTAACATAACAAAGATCGGGATGAGCGTGGAGCAGGCTATTTTTGACCCGAAAAGAGGGGCGCTGCTTTACTATCCGTCATCGTTGATAGAGAGCACTATGAAAGTCCTTATAGAGTCATCAAAAAAAGGCCCGCTGATAGCGAGCCAGGCACTGATTAATGTTTCAGAATACATAAAAGAAATGCACAGGGTTGATGAGAGGCTGAAAGACCTGCTTGCAGATGACATAAGCTCTATAAAAACTCAGATAAGCTTTTTGGCGCCCACAATATCCGGAATAGTCATTGGAATCACAAGCATGATTACATCAATAATCGGAAGCCTCAGCGAAAAGCTCGGTGAAATTGCTGCCGAAGGCGCAACAGAGGGCGTAACAGGAGGAAGTTTTCTCACGCTATTCGGCAATGGCATACCCACGTTTTATTTCCAGGCTATTGTAGGGGTTTATGTTGTGCAGATAGTCTTTATACTGACAACTCTTTCAAACGGCATAGAAAATGGCGCAGACAAGCTAAGCGAGAGATATCTCAAGGGGCAGAACCTGGTAAAGACAACACTGGCCTACACAGTGATAGCTCTTGTTGTGATGATAATATTCAACTTTATTGCAGGAACAATTATCACATCGCTGAACAACTGAGGGTTTAAAACCGGGCTTTGTCCAAAGTCGCCCTTAGGTGAAAATTTCCAGAGCTAATGTCATCTTGTGCGTTGCAGGGGGTTGTCCCTTACGGGGCTGCAGCACTTTAAATATGCAAAATCAGAAATTTTCAAGGCGACTAAGAAATCGAGCAAAGCGAGATTACGGACAAAGCCTTAAAACCGCAAATCTTATAAAATCACTCTTGTTCTCAACAGTTCAATAATTGCTCAGAACAGCAAGGGACGGTAGCTCAGACTGGGAGAGCGCACGGCTGAAGACCGTGATGTCCTGGGTTCAAATCCCAGCCGTCCCATCTAATCTTTGTTTTATTCTTTGATTTTTTTGGTTTAGTGGACTTCAGCGGAGCTGAATGCCTCAGAGAGGTTCCGAAAATACAGAGTATTTTCGATATCGTCTTTTGAGTTGATAAGAGAATTCTCTTATGTGGAAATCCCAGCCGCGTC
>JAZDFJ010000099.1:0-2431 GCA_043807995.1 Candidatus Woesearchaeota archaeon | reverse complement strand
TTCCATTTCATTTTTTAAACCAAATCAACTAAAAATAAAATCAAAACTTAAATGAATAAACAAAAAACAAAATTAAAAAAATTATTTTTTATCGTGCTCTTCTTTGTATTCGGCATCAAAGACTTTTTCATCTTCGCCTTTGTTTTTGCCTTTCTTCTTGCCTGAAGAACTGCCGGATGAAGCTCCTGCTGACTGTCCTTCTGACTGCTGTTTTGCAGCCTGCTCCTGCTGGACTTTTCTGTAAAGCTCAGTTGCGGCCTCCTGCATTATCTTGTCTGCCTCTTCAAGCTTTTTCTTGATTGCCGGAACATCTTTTTCCTTTGCCTCAAGCAGTTTTTTCAGCTCTTCTATTTTTTCCCTGAAAGGCTTCAGCTTTGAGTCATCCACTTTTCCTTCCATGTCTTTCAGTGTTTTCTCTGAAGTATAAGCCAATGTCTCCGCCTGGTTAATAGTTTCAACTTCTTCTTTTTTCTTGTTATCCTCGTCGGCATGGGCTTCTGCATCTTTTTTCATTTTTTCTATGTCTTCCTTTGAAAGATTGCCTGAGCCTGAGACAGTTATCTGCTGCTGTTTTCCAGTGCCAAGGTCTTTTGCGCTGACATTTACAATTCCGTTTGCATCAATATCAAAGGTAACCTCAATCTGAGGTATTCCTCTGGGTGCAGGCGGAATTCCAACAAGGTCAAATCTTCCAAGAGTCTTGTTGTCTGCTGCCATGCTTCTTTCTCCCTGCAGAACATTTATTGTTACAGCAGTCTGGCTGTCAGATGCAGTTGAAAACACCTGGCTTTTTTTTGTCGGAATTGTGGTGTTTCTCTCAATAAGCTTTGTGGAAACTCCTCCAAGAGTTTCAATGCCCAGGCTTAACGGGGTTACATCAAGCAGTAAAATATCTTTTATTTCTCCGCCGAGAATTCCTGCCTGAATTGCCGCTCCAATGGCAACTGCCTCGTCTGGATTTACAGACTTATCCCCTTCTTTTCCTGTTAAGTCTTTTACCAATTTTTGGACAATCGGAATTCTTGTTGAGCCTCCGACTAAAATTACCTTGTCAACCTTGTCAAGCTTTGCATCTTTTAATGCCTGCTTTGTCGGGCCTTCAAGCCTTTTTAGTATTGGGTCAATAAGCTTTTCAAACTGCGATTTTGAAAGAGTCTTGTTCAGATGCTTTGGCCCTGATTTGTCTGCTGTTATGAACGGCAGGTTTATCTGGGCATTTGGAGCTGAAGATAATTCTATTTTTGCTTTTTCAGCTGCTTCTTTCAGCCTCTGGTGCGCAACAGGATCTGACCTTAAGTCAATTCCTGTTTCTTTTTTGAAATCGCTTGCAATCCAGTCAATAAGCAGGTCATCAATGTCATCTCCGCCGAGCTTGTTGTCTCCTGATGTAGATTTTACCTCAAAGACTCCTTCTCCTAATTCAAGGACAGAAACATCAAATGTTCCGCCTCCGAAGTCAAATACAAGTATTGTGTGGTCATGAGTTTTGTCAAGGCCATATGCAAGAGAAGCTGCTGTCGGCTCATTGATTATTCTCAAAACATTTAATCCTGCAATTTTTCCTGCATCTTTTGTTGCCTGCCTCTGTGAATCATTGAAATAGGCAGGAACAGTTATTACAGCATCTTTTACAGCATGGCCTAAATATGCCTCTGCATCCCTTTTCATTTTCTGCAGAATCATTGCGCTGATTTCCTGAGGTGTGAAAGACTCCCCTTCAATTGTTACTTTGAAATCCTTGTCTCCCATCTGCCTTTTTATGCTTCTTATTGTGCATTCCGGGTTTGTTATTGCCTGGTTTCTTGCAATTTTTCCAACAATTCTTTCGCCGTCTTTTATTACCACAACGCTTGGAGTTGTCCTGTCTCCTTCTGAATTGCTGATTATAGTTGCTTTTCCCGCTTCCATAACTGCAACTGCAGAAAAAGTTGTTCCTAAATCAATTCCAATTGTTTTTCCTTGAGTATTTTTTTGTTTTTCTGATTTTTCAGCCATTTTAACCACCTTTGTTGTTTTGTTTTAATGTTTGGGTTTTATTTTTTGATTTTGTTTTGTTTTTTACCTTAATATTATTTTTTTAATGTTATTTTCTATTTCAAAATATTGAAATTGATTATGTCATCCCTTTTCTTTTTGCCTGGCAGGAGTTTTTTCAGCTCTCCGCCGTCAATAACTTTTCCATGATTTTGTATATAATTGTTATACTGCCTCACTGATTCAGGGTCGTTCTCATTGACAAAATAATTCAGGTTGAACCATGCAATGATTTCCTCCCCAAAGCCGTTGCAGCCAGATGCAATCCTGCACTCAAATGGCTTTGCCTCATTTATTTTGCAGCCGTTTTTTTCGCTGTAAAAAACACAGGGGCCGTACTGCTTGTTCATTTCTTTTTTTGTCTTCGGCCTGTATCTTTTCTTGTTGAATTTTTCAA
>JAZDFJ010000098.1:0-4574 GCA_043807995.1 Candidatus Woesearchaeota archaeon | reverse complement strand
GAATTCAGGCGCGCCATGCTTGAATCAAGAGCAATTATTTTTCCAGAGTTTTTCATTAATGCTGCCATCTGTGTTGTTTTCGAGCCTGGCGCAGCAGCCATGTCCAACACCAGTTCGCCTGGAAGCGGATTCAGCGAGACTGCGGGGAGCTGAGAAGCAGCCTCCTGAAGATAATAAAACCCCTGCAGATATTCCGGAGCTGCTCCGAGAGAGAATGGTGATTTGTAATAAAAAGCATTATCTAAAAAATTAACAGCCTGCATTGAAACCTTTTTTGCCTTAAGCAAAGACAACAGCTTTGAGCTTGCACATTTCAGAGTGTTAACTCTCAGGCACTGTTTTACAGCCACATTTTCAGGGCTAAATGTTTCCCCGAGTTCCTGATATCTTGCTAAGAAGCGGTTCATCTTGTTCTTTTCTCTTATGTTTTTTTGTTTATGCTTTTCTATTTCTCTTCAATATCCAATACAAGCTCCATTGCTTTTTCATCCAATGAATTGAACAAGGGGTTTTTCTTCAGCTCTTCCTTGATTTCATTCCAGCTTTTTTTCTTTTTTAACTCTTGTATCCTGCTTAGAATCGAATCAACCTCGCTATAGTGCTCATAGAGAAGCTCTCCCGCACGCTGGCATTCTGTTGCCCGGATTTCAAACTCCCTGATTTTTGCCTCCTGATTCTTGGCAATATCCTGTTTTTTTTCATTAACAACCTGTTGAGGGCTGTCTGCTTTAGATTCCTCGTAGAAACAGGAGATGTGCTGGAGGGCTTCTGAAAAGGTGTTGAATTCCTCGGCCTTTTTTTCCTGCCCTGCTGTTTTCAGTGAAAAAGGAAACGCGCTTTGCTCTATTGCAGCTGCTTTTTCATTTTTTTCAAACAATAGCTTCAGATTTTTAAAAAGAGCTTCAGCATCCTGTCTGTTCAGCTTTTCGGATTTTTTGTCAATGCCGGATATAAAGCACAACTCCTCTGCATAAGCCCCTCCAAGAGAAAATGCTGTGGCCAGGGTTTTGACAGCTGATTTTTTTGCTGATGTCAAGAGCTCATAAAATTCGTCAAAAGAAACCTCTTTTGTGTTTGTCTTTTTAGGCGGATATTCATACTTAATCCCGCCTCTTATTGTGCGGTCTTTCCAGTTCTGATTTTCCAATGGGCTTATAATTTTATGGTCAGAATTACACAGAATAATATTGCCTGTGCTGAACAGCTCGATTATAAGAGCATATTCCTGTTCCTTTGAAGAAAATGTAAATTCAAGAATCCTCTCAAATGTGTGCTGCTCTATTTTTGTGATTCTCGCATCTGTGAGGTGCTTTCTCAGAAACATGCAGTACCCTGGCGGCTGTGCCGGGAAATCCGGCTTTTGTTTTGCAAAAAAAAGCATGCTCGGAAGCATTATCCTGAGCAGGAATTTTCCGGTCTTGCTTTTATGAAAAATAAATAAAAAGTCTCTTTTGTTGCTGTCGCTCTGGAATATTTTTTCAACTCTTGCATTCTCGAGCACTGATAGCTCTTTGACAAGATAATGCAGGTCCAGAGACGTGATTTCCCAGCTCATTGCTGTAAAAGCAAAAGCAATAATAATTTATAAATCTATGTATATGAATAGCTCTGTCTAAAACTTTTTGGGAGTTCCGAAAATGATTGACGCTTTTGTTATCTCAGAGAGGTCTCGAAATATCAGTTTCGAAAAGTTGTCTTAATATCGTAAATCTCTGATTTACGGAATGTTCGCCTCATGGCAAACAGATGAAAATTTTCAGAAAAATTTGCCTGATTAACGCCCAAAAATCAGCGCCGATGCGTCTAAATCACAACTTATATATACTCCCTTATTCTAAAATTCTCCTATGGAGCAATACCAGGCATGCGCCCAGGAAGCCAAGAATCTTGTAAAAGTGGCGGACCACATGCTTATAATCACTTATCCCCTTATTAAGGACCCGAAGCTTCTTTTGACTATTGCTCAAAAACTTTTTTCAGCATTGGAAAACAGCATGTCTTCTCTGCTCTATCTTGAGAGGACTTTTAAAAGGATAGGGCCTTTCGGCGATAACTTTGATTCAAAATTCAATATTTTCAGAAATGAGCTGGTCCGCAGGTTTAACATCCGCAAAGACTTTATAATGCTTATTCAGGAATTAAGAGAGATTGTTTTAGAGCATGAAAAAAGCCCTGTAGAGTTCAGGAGAAAAGACAGCTTTGTCATATGCTCTGACAGTTATAAAGTAAGATCCTTGTCTTTCGAAGCCATGAAAAAGTATGTCGCTAGAGCAAAAGAATTTATATATGAGCTCGAGTTGTTGGTGAGTAAAAATGATAGAATCCTTAAATGAAGCTATTGAAGAGTTTAAAAGGGCAGACCATCTTGTATATGTGAGCCTTAAGTACACAAGAACTGTTGATGTTATTTTGAACACCATAAACAGAATGGTGGATTGCTACGAGCGCCTCGTCAGTGCAATGCTGCTCTATGCTAAGGAGACAGGCATATTAAAAGAGGAGATGCCTGCCTCTCCATTAGAGCGTGGAGAGCTTGTAAAAAAGATCTTTCCAGAGGAAAAGACGCAGCAGAACATCGAGCTTTACTTTTTGCTGAGAAAGCTTTCAAAATCAAAGCCACAAAGGGAAAACGAGTTTAGAAAGCATCTCACGATGAGGACTGTTGTCAATGGAAAAGAGGAGATTGTGAATATAGGCATAATAACTGCCTATTATAATTTCCAGAAAGAATTCCTTGATTATGTCAGGGTAATGATATTAAAGCACGCAGGACAGCTTCCTGAAGATCACGAATAATTTTTTTTCTTGAAAATAATTGACGGATATGAAAGCCTTTGCCATTACTGAAAAAGGGATCGAGCCTTATTGTGCCGCAGAGATAAAACTGCTGATTGGAAGAAAAGCAGAGGCTTCTGAAAGGGCTGTTTTTTTCAGCACAGAGGATGTTCTTGACCTTTGCAGGCTCTGCTACACAGCCCAGACAGCCAGCAGGGTTGTGCAGCTTATCTTCGAAGTAGAGGTTTCAGAGAATCTTGAAAAGACTGTTGAGTTTCTTGAGGCTGCTGTAAAAAAGGAATCAGCAGCATTATCGGGGTTTCTCGACGACTGTTCTGTGATAAGAGTGAGCTGTGAGCGCCACGGGATACATGTGTTTAACAGCACTGATATTTCAAGAGAGCTCACGAGAATGCTGGTCTCTCTTGCTCCTGAAAGGCTTGTGCCCTCGTTTAAGGAGGCTGATGTTGGCTTTTTCTTTTTTATGCTTCAGGACAAGGGGTATTTTGGCGTTGACTTTGCAGGCAGAGACCTGTCAAAAAGACAGTATCGTGTGTTTAGCAATCCGACATCTGTGAAAGCTGTTCTTGCAGCATCCCTTGTTCATGCCTCAGAACCTTCAAAAAACAGCGTCATTATCGACCTGTTCGCCTCTTCAGGAGAGATATGCATCGAGGCAGCCCATTTTTTCTCAAAAAAACCGATTAATTTTTATCAGAAGAATTTTGATTTCATGAGATTCCCTTTTCTGAAAGAAAAACATGCGGGTTGGGAGCAGTTTTTTGAGTTGATTGACAAGAAGCAGGTTTCTGTTAGTGCAAAACTATTCAATGTTGACTATTCAATGCAGAACATTAATGCAGCAAAGAAAAATGCCAAGATAGCCGGCCTGGAAAAGGATATAGGATTCTCAAGGCTTCCGCTCGAGGATGTTGACCTGAAATTCGAGAAACAGTCTGTGGACAGAATCATCTCTTTATTTCCCTGCTCCTCGAAAAGGCTTGTTTTTGCAAAGGTGAAAAAGATGTACAATGATTTTTTCAGGCAGGCCAGCCTTGTTCTTAAAAAAGATGGCATTGTGTGTCTGCTCTCTTCAAAAGATGACATTCTTCAAATCGGCGAATTAGACGGCTTTGTCATTGCCGAAAAAGAGACCTGGTTTTCAGGAGAGAAAGAATATTATTTTTTCAAGATAAAAAGAAAATAATTCAGGAGGGGATAGCATGGTTTGCGACATGTGCGGCACTGAAGAAGAGGAATTCAACGCCGTTGTTGAGGGAACTGAATTAAGGGTTTGCTCTAAATGTGCAAAATACGGAGAAGCAGTTTCTGAAATAAGAAAGCAGTCTCCTGACCTGCATCGCAGAGCGCATGGAAAAGTAGACACCCCTTTAGCGCAGGGCCACAAAAACCTTGACGAAAGAAAAATACAAAAAACAGAGATTATCCAGGTAATTGTGCCAGACTATGCTGCAAAGGTGAAAAATGCAAGAGAGGAAAAGGGCATGACGCAGGAGGATGCTGCAAAGCTGCTCAATGAAAAGGAGTCAATACTTCACAAGATAGAGCGCGGAGATTTCGAACCAGGCATTGACCTTGCAAGAAAGCTGGAGAAGTTTTTCCGCATAAAGCTTGTCGAGCAGCACGAGGAAAAGCATGACAGCTTCATTCCTAGGTCATCAGCAGAGGGATTTACTGTCGCTGATTTTATAAAGAAGAGAAAGGGATGAATAGGCGGGAGGCTGATGCACATGCATAAAGTAAAACTCGGATTGCTCTTGGGAGTTTTAGCAGGGATA